>NZ_JBSGJR010000307.1:0-7937 GCF_053605645.1 Micromonospora sp. NPDC003776 | reverse complement strand
CACCGGGCCGGCGTGCCCTGGCGGCTGCTGGAGGCCGCCGACCGGCTCGGCGGCCGGGTGGCCACCGACGAGGTCGACGGCTACCTGCTGGACCGCGGCTTCCAGGTGCTCAACACCGGGTACCCCCGGCTGGGCGGCGTGGTCGACCTCGGTGCGCTCGACCTCGGCTGGTTCACCTCCGGCGTGCTGGTCCGCCGGCGCGACCGCCTCGACCGGCTGGTCAACCCGCTGCGCGATCCGGCCGGCGCACCCGGGACCGTCACCGCCGGGATCGGCTCGGTCCTCGACCGGCTGCGCTTCGCCGCCCTGGCCGCCGGCTGCGCCACCCTGCCGGTCGGCCGGCTGCTCGACGCCCGGGAGACCACCAGCGAGTCCGCCCTGCGCCGGGCCGGGCTCTCCGACGCCATCATCGAGGAGTTGCTGCGGCCGTTCCTCTCCGGCGTACTCCTCGACCCGGAGCTCGCCACCTCCAGCCACGTGCTCGCGATGATCCTGCGCTCCTTCGCCCGCGGCCGGATCGGCCTGCCCGCCCGGGGGATGGCCGCGCTGCCCCGGGCCATCGCCGACCCGCTGCCGGCCGAGCTGATCGCGCTGCACACCCCGGTCACCGAGGTCGCGTCCGGCCGGGTCCGCACCCGCGACGGCGACCTCGCCTGCCGCGCCGTCGTGGTCGCCGTGGACCCGCCCGCGGCGGCCACGCTGCTGCCGAGGCTCGCCCGGGTACGCATGCACAGCTACACGACCTACTACCACAGCACCGACACCCCGCCCCTGGCCGAGCCGATCCTGCTGCTCGACGGGGAACGCCGGGAACTGGTCGCCAACACGGTGGTGCTGACCAACGCCGCACCCACGTACGCGCCGGCCGGGCGGCACCTGGTGGCCACCTCGGTGGTCGGCCCGCAGGTCCCACCCGAGCCGGTCGTCCGGCGCGAACTGGACCGGCTCTACGGGTGCTCCACCGCCGACTGGACCCACCTCACCACCGTCTCGGTCCCGGCGGCGCTGCCCGCCGCGCCGCCCCCGCAGGGCCGGCTGCGCAAGCCGGTCGCGCTCGGCGACGGGCTCTTCGTCGCCGGGGACCACCGGGACACCCCGTCGATCCAGGGCGCGCTGGCCAGCGGTTGGCGTACGGCCGGCGCGGTGCTGGCCGAGCTGCGCGCCACGGGCTGACCGAGGGGCGGCCGACGGCCGTTTGATCATCTAGGATCCCGCCGTGCCCCTCCCGCCCCCGCTCGATCGAGATCCGGACGCCGCCTACCCGGAGGTCGCCGCCCTGCGGCTGGCGTTGCGCGACCACGACTGGCCGGCCCTGCGCACGGTCTTCGACGCCGCGGACGCCGCGACCGCGAGCCACCTGGCGGACGTGGCGGGGGAGTGGGGCGGGGTGGAGAGCTTCCTGCAACTGCGGCTGAGGGAAGAGCCGGAGTGCCAGCTCGCCCGCACCCTGCTCGGGGCGGCCCTGCTGCGGTCCGGCTGGCGGATTCGGACACGGGCGACCGCCGACCGGGTCAGCGCCGACCGGTTCGCCCGGTTCCACGACCACCTGCGCCGCGCCGAGCAGATCCTGATCGACGTGACGGCCCAGTGGCCCGACGACGTGACGGCCTGGACGCAGCGGATCACCACCGCGCGAGGGCTGCAACTCGGGTTGGCGGAGGCCCGGCGCCGGTACCAGCGGCTCGCCCGGCACCAGCCGCACCACCTTCCGGCGCAGCTGGCGCTGCTGCAACAGCTCTGTCCGAAGTGGGGTGGCGACTGGTCGACGGCCGACACGTTCGCCCGGAGTTGCACCGAGGCGGCGCCGCCCGGCGCCCCGCAGGCGGTCCTCGTCGCGCAGGCCCACATCGAGCGGATCATCGAGTACGGCGACCTGCGCGGCATCCGCGACCACCTGCGGTCGTCGGACGTCGCCGAGGAGATCCACGCCGCCGCCGACCGGTCCGTGCGGCATCCCGACTTCACCCACACGATCGGTTGGGTGAGCGTGCGGAGCACCTTCGCGCTGGCCTTCCACCTGATGGCGGAGCACACGGCCGCCCGGGAACAGTTCGACGCGCTCGGGCCCTACGGCACCCCGGCCGTCTTCGGCTACCTCGGTGATCCGGTGGCCCAGTTCGGGCAGGCTCGCGCGGACGCCTACGCGAAGGGTGGGGGCCGGTGATCCGGCAGTTGGCGGTCGACGGGGTGCCCACCCTGCTCGCCCCGGCGGCCGGGCCGATCCGGGCCGGGCTCGTGTTCCGGGTCGGCATCGCCGACGAGTCGCTGGCCCGGCGCGGCGTCACCCACCTGCTGGAGCACCTGGCGCTCGCCCCACTCGGCCTGCTGGACCACGACGCCAACGGCACGACCGAGTCGCTGTTCAGCAGCTTCGTGGTGCGCGGCGGCCCGGAGGAGGTGGTCAGCTTCCTGCACACCGTCTGCCGCAACCTGTCCGAGCCGCCCACCGACCGGCTCGAGGTGGAACGCGAGATCCTGCGCGTGGAGGAGAACGGCCGCCCCCGCGGCGGGCTGGGTCGCCTGCCGCTGTGGCGGCACGGCGCGCGGGACCACGGACTGGTCAGCTATCCCGAGTACGGCCTGCCCGGGCTCACCGGGGACGAGGTGCGGGAGTGGGCCGCGAGCCGGTTCACCCGGGGCAATGCGGTCCTCTTCCTCACCGGCGACGAGGTGCCGCCCGGGCTGCGGCTGCCGCTGCCCGAGGGGGAACGGCGGCCGGTGCCCACGCCGTCATCGGCACTGCCGCAGACCCCGGCGTACTTCTCGGACGGGGTCGGCCTGGTCGCCCTCGACGCCGTGGTCAAGCGCCGGGCCGCCGCCGTGGTCTACGCGAGTGTCCTGGAGCGGGAGCTGTTCCGCTCCCTGCGGCAGGAGGAAGGGCTGTCCTACCAGGTGGCCGCCGGCTACCAGCCGCGCGGCGACGGGAGGGCCACCCTGCGGGCGTTCGCCGACTCGTCCCCCGACAAGCAGGACGCCCTGCTCGGCGCCTTCGTCGACACGCTGGCCGCCCTCCGGGTCGGCCGGATCGCGTCGGCCGACCGGGACACCGCGGTGGCCCGGCGCGTCGAGGCGCTCGCCCACCCCGAGACGGACGCCGACCGGCTCCCGCAGTGCGCCCGGGACCTGCTGACCGGCGCCCCCGTCCACGACCTCGACGAACTGCGGGCCGAGCTCGCCGCCGTCACCGTCGACGATCTGCGCGAGGTGGCCGGCGAGGCGGCGACCTCCGCGCTGCTGCTGGTGCCGGACGGGCTCCGGGCCGACTGGGCCGGCTTCACCGCGGCGCCCACCTCGTCAGAGGACTCGGTCGAGGGCGCGACGCACCAGGAGCGGGAGAGCGACGCCCAGCTCATCATCGGCCCCGACGGCGTCACCGGCGTCAGCGGCGACGCCCTGGCCACCGTCCGGTACGTCGACTGCGCCGCCCTGTTCGTCTGGCCCGACGGGGCCCGCCGGCTCATCGGCGAGGACGGCATGGTCGTGCACATCGAGCCGAACCTGTTCGAACCGCTGCCGGACCTCGCCGTGGTCGACCGGGCGGTGCCCGCGGACCGGCACGTCGCCATGCCGGCCCGGCACAGCGACGCCATCCCGCCCCCGCCCCCGCAGGTGGGGCGGCTCACCCGCATGGTCCGCTCGGCGCGGGAAGCCGGCAACACCGTCACCGCCTGGCTCTCCGCCACCCTGCTGGATCCGGGCCGGTGATGCGCCGGCTCGCGGACCGTCGCGCCGGACGCCTGCTGCACGCTGTTATCCTCGCGTTGCCCATCGTGGCGGGCCGATCATCAGAGCCGGTCTGTTCGGTGGTGGCCGGTGATCCGTTGGGCGGGTTACGATCCGGCGCGGTAGCGGGGCGGTAGCTCAGCGGGTTAGAGCAGGGGACTCATAATCCCTCGGTCGCGGGTTCGAGTCCCGCCCGCCCCACCACGCCGGGCGGTCGAGCGACTCGCGGTCACAGGTCTTTGGCCATGTTGCGGGCGGTCTCGGTGAAGCCCAGCTGCTCGTAGAGGGCCCGGGCGGCGGTGTTGTGGGCGAAGACCCGCAGGCCGATTCTGGTCAGCCCGTTGTCCCTGCACCAGCGCTCGGCGGCCTGCATGATCGCGCGGCCGTAGCCTTGGCGGCGTACGTCGGGTTCGACGGCGACGTTGTAGACGAACGCGGTGTCGCGGGTGACTTTGACCCAGAGGAAACCGACCCGGCGGTCGCCGTCGTAGGCGTACCAGAAATGGTGGTCAGGGGTGGCGAACTCGTCGGGGAGCAGCTGCGCGTAGGTGTCGGCGGCGTCGCGGGCCGCCTCCTGTGCCGACTGGCCCAACGCGGCGACGCTCCGCGCGTAGTGCGCCTCAGCCTCGGCCCGCCAAGGCTTGTACTGATCCTCGGTCATCGGCTCCAGCCGTACGTCCGCCACGATCGACAACCTATCGAGCCAGAAGGCCGATCCTTAGTTCGGGCCGCCGGTCCACGGTGACCGTGGCGTCAGAAGAAATCGGCGCGGGGTGAACCGGTACTCGCCTCCGCCGTCGGCGGCCCGGGACCGAGGGCCGTTGCCCCGATCCCGGGCCGGAAAGGTCGCGGTGCCCCGGTCAGGTGCGATCCGCCGGCACCAGAAGGTAGGCCCGTCGGGCGGCGTCACCGCCCGCGTCGCAGGCGACGGGGCAGGCGAAGCCGACGATGAAGCCGTTGTCGTTGACATCCTCCGCGGACCGCAGCGTCACCGTCGAGGGCAGGCCCCGGACCCGCTTGTTCAGGTCGAACATCCGCCCGTCCTGCCACAGGAAGGCCCGCTCGCTGTAGAACCCCGTTCCCGCGGTGCGGGCCAGGCCCACCACCTGCCCGGCCGTGTTGACCGCCCGGGCCTCGGAGTAGTTGCCGCCGAGGGTGCCGAGGTCGCGGATGGTGCCGCCGCTCCAGAGGGTGGCGTGCAGCTCGCCGTTGGTGTTCTGGGAGATGCCGACCACGTCGCCCTGGTCGTTGATGTCCCGGGCGTACGTGGACTCGGTGCCACCGCCGAGGGTCCCGAGGTCCCGCAGGGCGTCCCCGGTCCAGACGAAGGCGTGCAAGGCCCCGCTCGGCGTGATGGCGCCGCCGACCACGTGCCCGGCGTCGTTCACGGCGTAGGCGATGCTGTCCGTGCCCCACGCCCCGGCCTGGCCACCGAGCGTGCCCAGGTCGACGATCGTGCCGTCCCGCCACACGGCCGCCCGCTCCGGCGAGCCCTGTCGCTCGAACCGGGTGCCGACCACGGTGCCGCTGTCGTTGACGTCGTTCGCGTGGCTGCCGCTGCCCGCGCCGTAGCCCGTGCCGAGGTCGGTCAGCGCGCCATCGGCGTACCGGAAGGCGTGCGGCGGATCGGTCGAGTTGACGTGGGTCGAGCCGACCACCACCCCGCGGTCGTTGACCCCCGCCGCCGAACTGGCCCCGAACGTGCCGGTGTAGATGGCGCCGAGGTCGGTCATCACCCCGTCGGTCCACGCGAACGCGTGGTGGTTGAAGATTCCGTCGATGGTGGAGACACCCACCACGGTGCCGGTGGCGTTGAGCGCGTACGCGTCGCTGCTGGGCGCCTCGCCGGTGCTCGGCGTGCCGATCGTGCCCAGATCGATGTAGGTGTACGTGGGCAGGGCGGTGGCCGCCGCGATGCCGGGCGTGGTCGCCACCCCGGCGGCCACCACGGTCAGGCCGGCCAGGATTCGCTGTAGTCGACTCATCAACAGTCCCCTCGTGACGTACTGCGGATGGGTCGATGATCCGGTGGGGAGCCGCCGGGAAACCCTTACGCGGTGGTTACCGCTGACGGGCTGGGTGCTCAGCGACGTCGTCGCGCCGGGTCGAGCAGCGCGGGTGGGGTGTCGTGCTTCTCGTCCGGGGCCAGGTCGACGCCGGGCGCGACGATCGCGTCGATCGCGTCGAGCACGTCGGCGGAGAGCACGGTGTCCGCGGCGGCGAGGTGCGAGCGCAGGTGGTCCAGGGTGCGGGGACCGATGATCGCGCTGGTCACGGCACGGTGTGCGGTGACGAACCCGAGGGCCAGCTGGATCATGGTCAGGCCGGCCTCGTCGGCGACCGTGGCCAACCGCTCGACGGCGTCGAGCCGGGCCTGGTTGGCGGGGAGGGCGGCGTCGAAACGCTGCGGCATGAAGGCGGAGCGGCTGGTGGTGATCTCCCGGCCCTTCCGGATGGCGCCCGACAGCCAGCCCGAGGCCAACGGGCTCCAGGCCAGCACGCCGAGCCCGTACTGCTCGGTCACCGGCAGGACGTGGGCCTCGATCCCGCGCTGGAGGATCGAGTAGCTGGGCTGTTCGGTGACGTAGCGGCCCAGGTGGTGCTCGCGGGCGGCCCACTCGGCCTGCACGATGCGGTACGCGGGGAACGTCGAGGAGCCGAAGTAGCGGATCTTTCCGGCGCGTTGCAGGTCGGTCAGCGCCGACAGGGTCTCCTGGTCGCTGGTCCTCGGGTCCCAGCGGTGGATCTGGTAGAGGTCGACGTGGTCGACGCCGAGCCGCCGCAGGCTGTCGTCCAGCGCGGTGACCAGCCAGCGGCGCGAACCGCCCTGATGGTTGCGCTCGTCGCCCATCGGCATGCTCGCCTTCGTGGCCAGCACGATGTCGTCGCGTCGCCCGGCGATGGCCTTGCCGACCAACTCCTCCGACTCGCCCTGGCCGTACATGTCGGCGGTGTCGATGAGGTTGATCCCGCCCGCCAGGGCGGCGTCGACCATGGCGGTGACCTCGTCCTGGGTGGTGCGGCCCAGGCTGCCGAAGTTCATCGCGCCGAGCACGAGGCTGCTCACCTGCACACCGGTCCGGCCCAAAGTGCGGTACTGCATGGTTTGTCCCTCCTTGAGGGTTTGACGGCATGGCGTGGTGTCGGCCCGCTCGTTCTGGCATCCTGAACAAGCGGAGCACCGTTCCGCTAAACACGATACGGAACATGGTTCCGTTTTGCCAAGCCGAGTGAGCGGAGGGAACGGCACGGTGGTCGACAACGACGGCGCAGCGGGATCGCCCGGCCGACGGAAGCGGGCCGACGCCCGGCGCAACGAGGAGAGCCTCCTGGACGCGGCCGCCGCGGCCTTCGTCGCCTCCGGGGTCGACGTGCCCGTACGCGACATCGCCGCCCGGGCCGGCGTGGGCGTCGGCACCATCTACCGCCACTTCCCGACCCGGGCCGACCTCATCGTCGCCGTCTACCGGCATCAGGTCGAGGCGTGCGCCGAGGCTGGCCCGGCACTGCTGGCGGAGGGCGCCACCCCGTACGCCGCCCTGGTGCGTTGGGTCGACCTCTTCGTTGACTTCCTGGTCACGAAACACGGCCTCGCCGCGGCGTTGCAGTCCGACGATCCCGCCTTCGGGACCCTGCACGCGTACTTCCTCGACCGCCTGGTCCCGGTCTGCGCCGGGTTGCTGGACGCCGCGGCCGGGGCGGGTGAGATCCGGGCCGACATCGGCGCCTACGAACTGCTGCGCGGGGTCGGCAACCTCTGCATCGGCGCGGCCCGGAACGACCCCCGCTACGACCCGCGCCGCCTCGTCGAACTCCTCGTCGCCGGACTCCGCCTCCACTAGGGAGGGCGGCCCCCTCAGCCGAGACCGCGGTGGGCGGCCCACAGTTCGCCGGCCCGGCCGGCGGCCGCAGCGACCAGGGCCGCGAGCTCCAGCCGGTCGGGAACGGGGAACGAGACGTACGTGCCGCGGCCCCCGCCGGTCGGCCGGCCGTACGCCTTCGCCGCCAGCCGCCCGTCGGGCAGGAGCCGGACGTTGAGCGTGGTCAGCGTGAACTCCGCACCGCGGCGGGTGTCGGTCCAGCGGAGCGCCTCCGGGATCGTGACGTTGATCGCCAGGGCGCTCACCTCGACGGCCGCGTCGCTGCTCATGGACGCATGCTCGCACGCGGGTCCCTCGCCGGTCGGCGCCAGGGCCGGCGCCGCGGGCGCCGCC
>NZ_JBSGJR010000306.1:0-8001 GCF_053605645.1 Micromonospora sp. NPDC003776 | reverse complement strand
GGCCACCCGGGGCGCCCACCCGGTCGCCCTGGACCTCTCCGCCGGCATGCTGCGGCACGCCGCGCAGGCGGCCGCCCGGACCGGGGTAGGCGTGCCGCTGGTGCAGGCCGACGCGCTCGCCCTGCCCTTCGCCGACGCGGCGTTCGACACCGTCTGCACCGCCTTCGGGGCCATCCCGTTCGTGGACGACTCGGCGGGCGCGATGCGGGAAGTGGCCCGGGTGCTGCGCCCCGGCGGCCGCTGGGTCTTCTCGGTCACCCACCCGATGCGCTGGATCTTCCTCGACGACCCGGGCGAGGGCGGGCTGACCGCCGTGCACTCGTACTTCGACCGCTCCCCGTACGTGGAGCAGGACGAGCACGGCGTGGCCACGTACGTCGAGCAGCACCGCACCCTCGGCGACCGGATCCGCGAGCTGGTCGGCGCCGGGTTCCGGCTGCTGGACCTGGTGGAGCCGGAGTGGCCGGCGGGACACGAGGGGATCTGGGGGCAGTGGAGCCCGCTGCGCGGCCGGCTCTTCCCCGGCACCGCCATCTTCGTCGCGGAGAAGCCGGCGCACTGACGCTCGCCCGGTCCCGGGCGCCGTTTCCGGCCGGCCGGCACGGGTACCCGGCGGGCATGGCCGAGAAGGAGTTCCGCACCGGCGACCACGTCTCCTGGGCCAGCCACAGCGGCCGGGCGTACGGCGTCGTCAAGGAGAAGCTGACCGAACGGACGCACGTCCGCGGGCACGCGGTGAACGCCTCGCCGGAGGAGCCGCAGTACCGGATCCGCAACGACGACTCGGGCCGGGACGTCGCCCACCGACCGGAGGTGCTGCGCCGTGAGTCGAGGTGAGGACGAGCAGCAGACCTACCGCGAGTTCACCGAGGCGGTGAACATGAAGCCCGGCGAGCTGCGGTCGTGGTTGGAGACCGACGAGTCCAAGCACGTCGGCTGGCGGAGGAAGGGCGCCGCGGGCGGCGAGACGGTCGGCCACGAGTCCGGCCGCCGGATCATCGAGCTGCTGCGCCGCAAGCGCGACGAGCTCTCCGCCGCCGACTACAAGCACATGCGCAAGGTCGTCGGGTACGTCCGGCGGCACATGGCGCAGCGGCCGAGCGGCGACGTCCGCCGGACCCGCTGGCGGTACTCGCTGATGAACTGGGGCCACGACCCGGTCAAGGAGCCGCTGCCGCCGCCGGGCGGCCCGTCCCGCAAGGCGCTGGAGCGGCACGGCGCCCCGCCGAAGGCCCGCCGCGGCCCCGGCCGCTGACCCCGCAGCAGGCAAGCGGCCAGGCGCACAGACCGCGAGGTGGCGGTGTCCGGGTCACGGACACCGCCGCCACGGCGCAGCGGCGTCGGTCAGTGGTCGGCGCTGTTCCAGTCCCGGCCCTCGCCGACCGACACCTCCAGCGGCACCGACAGCGGGTACGCCTCCCCCATCCGGGTGCGGACCAGGGCCTCCAGGGTCTCCCGCTCACCCGGGGCCACCTCGAAGACCAGCTCGTCGTGCACCTGCAGCAGCATCCGCGAGCGCAGCCCCGCCTCGCGCAGCGCGGTGTCGACGTGCAGCATGGCGACCTTGATGATGTCGGCCGCCGAACCCTGGATCGGGGCGTTGAGCGCCATCCGCTCGGCCATCTCCCGGCGCTGCCGGTTGTCGCTGACCAGGTCGGGAAGGTACCGCCGGCGGCCCAGGATGGTGGAGGTGTAGCCGTCGTGCCGGGCCCGGGCCACCACCTCCTGGAGGTAGTCACGGACCCCGCCGAAGCCGGCGAAGTAGTCCTCCATCAGGCCACGCGCCTCCTCGGCGGTGATGCCGAGCTGCTGGGAGAGGCCGAAGGCGCTCAACCCGTACGCGAGGCCGTAGTTCATCGCCTTGATCTTGCGACGGTGGTCGGCGGTGACCTGGTCGACCGGCAGCGCGAAGACCGACGAGGCGGTGGCGGCGTGGAAGTCGTGCCCGGAGTTGAACGCGTCGATCAGCGCGTCGTCCGACGACAGGTGCGCCATGATCCGCATTTCGATCTGGCTGTAGTCGGCGGTGAGCAGGCACTCGTAGCCCTCGCCGACGACGAAGGCGCGCCGGATGCGCCGCCCCTCCTCGGTGCGGATGGGGATGTTCTGCAGGTTGGGCTCGGTCGAGGAGAGCCGGCCGGTGGCGGCCACGGTCTGGTTGAACGTGGTGTGGATCCGGCCGTCGTCGGAGACCGACTTGAGCAGCCCGTCGACGGTCGACTTGAGCTTGGCCACGTCCCGGTGCCGCAGCAGGTGGTGCAGCAGCGGGTGCTCGGTCTGCGCGTAGAGCCACTGCAGGGCGTCGGCGTCGGTGGTGTAGCCGGTCTTGATCTTCTTGGTCTTGGGCAGGGCCAGCTCGCCGAAGAGGATCTCCTGCAGCTGCTTGGGCGAGCCCAGGTTGAACTCGCGGCCGATCACCTCGTACGCGCCCTGCGCGGCGGCCTTCACCTCGGCCGCGAAGTGCGCCTCCAGCTCGGACAGGTAGTGGGTGTCGGCGGCGATGCCGGTGCGCTCCATGGCGGCGAGGACCCGCATCAGCGGCAGCTCCACGCCGGCCATCAACCGGGCGGACTGCTCGCCGTCGCGGGACAGCTCCGCGTCGATCGCGTCGGCCAGGTCGAGGGTGGCCCGGGCGTGCAGCATCAGGTTCTGCTCGGCCACGCCGTCGTCGCCCAGCCCGTCGAGGGTGAGCTGGCCGGTCTCCGGCGCGTCCACCCGCAGCTCGCGGTGCAGGTAGCGCAGCGCCAGGTCGGTCAGGTCGTACGAGCGCTGGTCGGGGCGGGCCAGGTAGGCCGCGATCTGGGTGTCGCGGGCGATGCCCTGCAGGTCCCAGCCGTGCGCGGCGAACGCCAGCACGGCGGGCTTGCTGTCGTGCAGCACCTTGGGGCGGGTGCCGTCGGCCAGCCAGCCGGCCAGCGCGCCCTCGTCCTTCGGGTCCAGCGTCGCCGGGTCGACCCAGGCGGCCGCCCCGCCGGCGGTGGCCAGCGCCAGCCCGGTCACCGAGGCGGTGTGCCGCCGGTTGGGGCCGGTGTCGAGCTTGACCGCGACCCCGACCGGGGTGCCGGCCGGGGCGTGCGTTTCCAGCCAGCCGGCCAGCGCGCCGGGCTCGGTGAGCACCGCGCCGGCCAGTTCGAAGCCGGCCTCGGCCTCCGGCTCGACCGCCTCCAGGTACTGGTAGAGGCGGTCACGCAGGATGCGGAACTGGAGGGTGTCGAAGACCTGGTGCACGGCCTCCCGGTCCCAGCCCTGCCAGCGCGCGTCCTCGGGCCGCACCGGCAGCTCCAGGTCGGCGACCAGGCAGTTGATCTCGTAGTTGCGGATCACGTCGGCGAGCCGCTCGCGCAGGCTGTCGCCGGCCTTGCCCTTGATCGCGTCGGCGTGGGCGACCACGCCCTCCACCCCGCCGTACATGTTGATCCACTTGGCCGCGGTCTTCGGGCCGACGCCCGGGACGCCGGGCAGGTTGTCGCTGGTCTCGCCGACCAGCGCGGCCAGGTCGCGGTAGCGCTCCGGGCCGACGCCGTACTTCGCCTCGACCGCCGCCGGGTCCATCCGGGCCAGGTCGGAGACGCCCTTGCGCGGGTAGAGCACGGTGACCCGGTCACCGACCAGCTGGAACGCGTCCCGGTCGCCGGTGGTGATCAGCACCTCCATGCCCTGGTCGCGGGCCTGGCAGGCGAGGGTGGCGATGACGTCGTCGGCCTCGTAGCCCTCCCGCTCCACCACCGGGACGCGCAGCGCGGCCAGGACCTCCTTGACCAGGCTGACCTGGCCCTTGAAGTCGGTCGGGGTCTCGCTGCGGCCGGCCTTGTACTCGGCGTACTTCTCGGTGCGGAACGAGCGGCGGGAGACGTCGAAGGCGACCACGATGTGGGTGGGCTGCTCGTCGCGGAGCACGTTGATCAGCATCGAGGTGAAGCCGTAGACCGCGTTGGTCGGCTGCCCCGTGGTGGTGGAGAAGTTCTCCACCGGCAGGGCGAAGAACGCCCGGTATGCCAGGGAGTGTCCGTCGACGAGGAGCAGGCGCGGGGTCGTAGCTGTCACGGCAGCGACTCTAGTCCGTGGGCCCGACAACCCGGGTATGGCGGCACCGCAACGCCGGCGGCCGGCCGCCCCGCGAGGGACGACCGGCCGCCGGAGGGTACGACGTCAGGCCACGCCGAGATACGCCTCCTTGACCGCCGGGTCGTGCAGCAGGTCCCGGCCGGTGCCCTCCTTGACGATCCGGCCGGTCTCCAGCACGTAGCCCCGGTGGGCGCGGGAGAGCGCCTGCTGGGCGTTTTGCTCCACCAGCAGGATCGTGGTGCCCTGCTCGTTGATCCGGGTGATGATCTCGAAGATCTGCTGGATCAGCATCGGCGCGAGCCCCATCGACGGCTCGTCGAGCAGCAGCAGCCGCGGGCGGGCCATCAGCGCCCGGCCCACCGCCAGCATCTGCTGCTCACCGCCGGAGAGCGTGCCGCCGGCCTGCTTGCGCCGCTCGGCGAGCCGGGGGAAGAGGTCCATGACCATCTTCATGTCCTCGGCGATGCCCGACCGGTCCCGGCGGGTGTACGCCCCCATCTCCAGGTTCTCCAGGACGGTCATGCCGGGGAAGACGCCCCGACCCTCGGGCGCCTGCCCGATGCCCCGGGCCACCCGCAGGTCGGCCCGCATCCGGGTGACGTCGGTGCCGTCGAAGACGATCGAGCCGGACGCCACCGGGCGCAGCCCGGAGATCGCCCGCATGGTGGTGGTCTTGCCGGCGCCGTTCGCACCGATCAGGGCCACCACCTCGCCCTCGTTCACCGTCAGGCTGATCCCGTGCAGCGCCTGGATCCGCCCGTACAGCAGGGTCAGGTCCTTGATCTCAAGCAGCATCGGTCGGCACCCCCAGGTACGCGGCGATCACCTTCGGGTCCTCCCGGACCTCGGCCGGCAGGCCCTCGGCGATCTTCTTGCCGAACTCCAGCACCACGATCCGGTCGGTGACGCCCATGACCAGCCGCATGTCGTGCTCGATGAGCAGCACGGTCGTGCCGTTGTCCCGGATCTTACGGATCAGGCCGAGCAGTTCCTCCTTCTCCGCCGGGGTGAAGCCGGCGGCCGGCTCGTCCAGGCAGAGCAGGGTGGGGTCGGTGGCCATGGCCCGGGCGATCTCCAGCCGGCGCTGCTCGCCGTACGAGAGGTTGCGGGCCAGGTCCCCGGCGCGGCGCTCGATGCCGACGAAGCGCAGCAGCTCGTACGCCTTGTCCCGGCCCTGCCGCTCCTCGCGCCAGTGCCGCGGCAGCCGCAGCATCGCGGAGATCACGCTCGTCTTGTGGTGGGCGTCCGCACCCACCATCACGTTCTCCAGCGCGGTCATCTCGGGGAAGAGCCGGATGTTCTGGAACGTCCGGGCGATGCCCGCCTTGGTGATCCAGGACCGGCGCTTGCCGTTGGTCCGCTGCCCCTTGAACCGGATCTCGCCCTCGGTGGGCCGGTAGACGCCCGTCATCGCGTTGAAGCAGGTCGTCTTGCCGGCGCCGTTCGGGCCGATCAGGCCGAGGACCTCCCCCTTGTAGAGGGTGAACGCGACGTCGTTCAGGGCGACCACACCGCCGAAGCGGAGGGTGACGTGGTCGACCTCCAGCAGCGGCTCCCGCCCGGCCGGGGCGGTCTCCCCGGGGGTGGGCTCCACCGGCGTGTCCGCGCCGGACTCCGGCGGGGTGCCGACGGTGCTGCGACCGTCGTCGGCGATGTCCCGCTCGCTGGTCTCGTCCCGCTCGCTGTGCATCTGCGGCTCACTCATTGGGCACCGTCTCCTGGGGGACCGCTTCCTTGCGCCGGTCGGCGAACTCGGCCGCCCGGCGCCGGTTGGGCACCAGACCCTGCGGCCGGAAGATCATCATGATGATGACCACCAGGCCGAAGACCAGGATCCGGTACTCGGCCGCGTCGAACTCGACGCCGATGAGATCGCCCACCCCACGCAGCCACTCCGGCAGGTACCAGGTGATCGCACCGCCGACGATCGCGCCCTTGATGTTGCCCGCACCGCCGAGGATGACCGCGGCCAGCACCAGGATCGAGTTCTCCAGCAGGAAGCTGTCCGAGTTGATGAACGTCTGCTTCCCGGCGAATATCGCACCGGTCAGACCGCCGACCGCCGCGCCGATGGCGAACGCCCACAGCTTGTACTTGAACGTCGGCACGCCCATGATCTCGGCGGCGTCCTCGTCCTCACGGATCGCCACCCAGGCCCGGCCGACCCGGCTGTTGGCCAGGTTCCGCATCGCGAAGATGATCACGATGATCACCGTGAGGATCAGCCAGTAGTAGGGCTTCGAGCTCTCCACGCCGAACAGCGGCTTGCCGTCCGTGCCGGTGCCCGGCGGGTGCGGGATCTGCGGGATGCCCCGCTGGCCCTGCGCGATGCCCTCGTTGCGGGCCGCGTAGAGGCGGATCATCTCGGCGAAGCCGAGGGTCACGATGGCCAGGTAGTCGCCGCGCAGCCGCAGCGTCGGGCCACCGAGGATCACCCCGGAGACCATCGCCACCACGATCGCCACCGGCACCGCCGCCAGCCACGGCCAGTTCGTGCCGAACCGGCTCTCCGGCGAGGTCAGCAGCGCCACCGTGTACGCGCCGACCGCGTAGAAGCCGAAGTAACCGAGGTCGAGCAGACCGGCGAAGCCGACCACGACGTTCAGGCCCACCGCCAGCAGGACGAACACCGAGGTGTCGAAGAGCACCGTCGCGAAGTCCGAGCGGGTGGTGTAGAAGGCGAAGTAGTCGCTGCCGATCGGGAAACCGAGGTACTCGTAGAACCACCGGTTGGGCAGGATGTAGAGGAAGACCACGAGCGCGGCGAGGCCGGCCCAGCGGGCCTGCTTCGGCATCGCGTCCCAGCGGGTACGGAACGCCGCCATGCGGCTCTTCTTGTCCGAGCTGGCGGTCATGCGCGCGCCCTCCCGAGAGATTCGCCGAGCAGGCCGGTCGGCCGGAACATCAGCAGCACGATCAGCAGCACGAAACCGGTGAAGTCCTTCCAGTCTCCGCCGAACAGGCCGGCGGCGTAGTTCTCCACGACTCCCAGCAACAGGCCGCCGACCAGCGCGCCCCGCAGGTTGCCGATGCCGCCGAGCACCGCGGCCGAGAAGGCCTTGAGCCCGATCAGGAAGCCGACGTTGAACTTGGTGAAACCGAACCGGACGTCCCACAGCAGGGCGGCCACGCCGGCCATCAGGCCGCCGAGCACGAACACCAGCAGGATGACCCGGTTCTTGTTGACACCCATCAGGGCGGCGGTGTCCGGGTCCTGGGCCACGGCGCGGATACCGCGACCGAGCCGGCTGCGGTTCACGAACTGGTCGAGCCCGATCATCATGATCAGCGTGACACCGAGGATCAGCAGCTGGAGGTTGGTGACCTCGGCCCCGAAGAGGGTGAAGACCGTCTTCTGCGGGATCAGCTCCGGCATGCCGTACGGGGCCCGCTCGGTGCCGATGCCGAACGACTCGGAGAGCACGAACGAGGCGCCGATCGCGGTGATGAGGAAGGCCAGCGGCGGGGCGTTGCGGCGACGCAGCGGCCGGTAGGCGACCAGTTCGACGACGACCGCGGTGGACGCCGACGCGACCATCGCGACCGCGAGGCCGGCCAGGATCGCCACGATCAGCGGGCCGAAGGCGGGAGCGGGGCTGTTCTGGTCGTAGCCCAGGGCCTCCCAGGTCCACAGGGCGGTGAAGGTACCGACCATGAAGACCTCGGAGTGGGCGAAGTTGATCAGGCGCAGGACGCCGTACACCAGGGTGTAGCCGAGCGCGACGAGCGCGTAGATCGCGCCCTGTTCCAGCCCGGTGATGGTCAGCGCCGGGAAGTTCCCGAAGAGCTCATCGAAGTTCAAGAGGGGGCTCCAACTGTGCGGCCAAGCGGTGGGGGCGGGCGGGAAAAAAACCCCCCCCCCCGCCAGGGCGCCCGGGGGGGGGCCGGGCGAAACCGCGCAGGGCGGTGGGGTAGAGAATTGTGGGGCGACCAAGC
>NZ_JBSGJR010000305.1:0-8003 GCF_053605645.1 Micromonospora sp. NPDC003776 | reverse complement strand
GGCGGGGGCGCTGGCCGCCCCCGCCCGCTACCCGTCCACCGGTCCGGACACCCCTATGCCGTGTCAAGTTGGTCTGACAAACGAACAGGCGCGACGGTCAGCAGAGCAGGTCGTCGGCTGTGATGAACCCGTTGCGCTGGGCGAGCCGGTGGTCGTAGCAGGTCCCGTCCGGGCCGGTCAGCCGGTACCGCTGCTCGGACTCGCCGACCGCGTGCCGCTCCTCCCGCGGTACGCCCAGGGTCCAGGAGGCCGAACCGGTGAACGTGTTCGCCAGCCGGCTCCACGGGGCCTGCGCGGTCCCGACCGTGGTCTGATCCGCGTAGTCGCCAAGCGTCATGCGGGTGGTCAGCCGGTCACCGTCGATCGTGATGCCACCGTCGACGGTGAATCGCTTCGCGCTGCGGCTGACTCGCGGCGACGACCCCTGCCCGGACATCGTCACCGTCGAGGTGTCGGTCCAGACCGCGTGCTGGGCGTCCGGGCTCTCATCCGGTCCCCAGTAGTGCTCGTTCTGGTTGGTCAGGGCCTGCTCGACGGTGGTCACCACCCGCCCGTGCGAGGTGTCCAGCCAGCCAACCGTGTGGAACCGGTGCGCCGCGTCGACGTCAACGTGGTGCGTGTCGCCCTCGACGTAGCTGGTCACGTCGTTGCGCAGCGCGCCAAGCTGGTGGCTGAGCAGGCCGCCCGTGGTCTGGGTGCTGCCGTGGTCCCGCCACACCAGGAAGTTCGTCGGCGTGTCCCAGCCCGACTGGCCGGCCGGCACCCCGACCGTGCGTACCCGCACCCGGTGCGGCGCACCGTCGGTGAGCAGGCCCACGAACGGGGTCAGGTCGTACCGGATGGCCTGGATGTTGAAGGCGCGCGGCGCGGGGAGCACGTACCAGAGGAACGGGTTGGACCAGCCGCCGGTGTAGATGTACGGGTACGGTGCGGCGATGCCGGCGACCTGGTCGTCGATCAGCACCTGCACCTCCCGGTACGGCCCGTCGGCCGCCGTGGCGCAGGAGTAGCCGGTGTCGGGCGGCGTGGTGCCGTACCAGAACTCCTCGCAGCCGCCGCCGGAACCGGTGGCGTACACCTCCGCAACCAGCCGCTCGGTATTGCGGGCGACCGTGACGGTGCCGTGCAGTTCGCCCCCGGCCTGAGCGGCGTCGGTGAGCGGCAGCACGTCGTCGGAGGTCTCCGCCGCGGGATAGTCCTTCGTGGCCTGGTAGAACGTCAACTCGACGGTGGTGTCCAGGACCCCCGTGTACGTCTCGTTCACCACGTTGCCCAGCAGCATCCAGACGGGCTGCTGACGGCTGAGGAGCGGGGCGTACCGGGTGACGTCACTCTCGACGCTCCAGTGGATGCCGTCGACCGACGGCTCGGCGGTGGAGGTCTTGAAGATGGTCACGTCTCCGATACGCAGCGAGCCGAGGCGGTCGTACTGCCGGCCGGCGATGGAGGTCTCCATGCGCAGCACGACCTTGTTCCACGGCCCTGCGCAGCCGGCCGGTGGGGTGTAGGTGCCGGTGTACGGGCTGAAGTCGCGGAACTCGTGGTCGACGATGGTGACAGTGCAGGACGAGGTGGGCGGCTTCGAGACGGGCTGATCCGCCGTACGCGGGTCGTCCCAGTCCGAGCCGAACTCCGATGGCACGGCGGCGTGTGCCGCGGTACCGGTGAAGAGGGCGAAGCCGAGTACGGCGGCCCCGACGGCGACGAGACGTCTCATCGTTCTCCTGATGCGCTGCTGGTCGATGCCGTGGCGCCCCGCCGTGTTGCGCGGCACCGGTACCGGACGTTACGGGAACGATCATGGTGGGGAAAGAGCGCGCCCCGTCGCAGCCGCCGGCGGCGAGGAACTGGACGTGCTCGGCGACGGCGTCATAGTCGACGCGGAGGTCGTCGCGGAAGGGCAGTGCCGTCGCGACGTGAACGCTGGGCCACGGCTGGGCGGGGGTGGTTATGTTGAGGTGTCCTTCGGGTCGTACGCAGAGCCGGACAGGGGCGATGTCACGCGGTCTGAGCTGCCATCCACTTCTCCAGGCCGGCGGCGTCCAGCGGCAACCCGCGGGACAGCACCTCTGCGCCGTCCGGCGTGACCAGGAGGTCGTCCTCGAGGCGCACGCCGACGCCGCGCAACTCGGGCGGCACGGTCAGGTCGTGCGCGTGGAAGTACAGGCCGGGCTCGACGGTGAGCACCATGCCGGGTGCCATGACCGCGCCCTGATAGGCCTCCGGCGCGGCCCGGCCGCAGTCGTGCACGTCCAGCCCCAGGTGATGGCCGATGCCGCACACCAGGTAGCGCCGGTGGTGCTGGCCGGTGTCGGAGAGTGCCTCGTCCACGGAGACCGGCAACAGTCCCCAGTCGGCCAGTCCCTGCGCGATTACCTCCATCGCCGCATGGTGGAAGTCGGTGAACGGTCGGCCGGGGCCGACTGCCGCCAGCCCGGCCCGGTGGGCCCGTTCCACCAGGTCGTGCACCTGCCGCTGGACGCGAGAGAACCGGCCGGAGGCCGGGAAGGTGCGGGTGACGTCGGCGGTGTAACAGCTTCTGACCTCGACGCCCATGTCGAGCAGGAGCAGCTCGTCTGGCAGCACCGGGCCGTCGCAGCGCACCCAATGCAGCGTGGGCGCGTGCCGGCCGCTGCCGACGATCGTGGCGTAGCCGGGGCCGTTGCCGTAGGCCCGGGCGTACCGGTCGAAGGTGCCCTGCAGCCACCGTTCCCCGGGCCCGGCGATTGCGGTGGGGACCTCGCGGACGACGGCGGTGAAGCCTTCGACTGTGCGGTCCACGGCCTCGCGGAGCTGCCCGATCTCCCACTCGTCCTTGTGCATGCGGAGTTCGGCGAGGGTCCGGGCCACCTCCTCGTCCCGGGTCACGTCCTCGGCGAGCTCCGCGAGCGGCCGGACCTCGACGCCCAGCGCCCGCGCCCAGTCGGCCAGTCCCGGAGCGCCCCCGACCCAGAGCTCACCGTAGCGGGCGTCGGTCCAGAAGCCGGGGTCGCCGGGGCCTGCGGGCGGTGGCAGGTAGAGCGTGGCGTCGCCGCCGCGCAGCACCACCACGGCGTTCTCGACTCCGCAGCCGGTAACCCAGACGAAGTCGCTGTCCGGGCGGAAGTCGTACGTCGTGTCGTTGCTGCGCACGGGCGCCTCCCCCGCGGCCAGCACGACGGTGCGGCCCGGGAGCGCCTCGGCCAGCCGGGCCCGGTGGGCCGCCGCTGCCTCCACCGCTCCGGGAACGATCGACGGCGTGCGGTCGGGCACCCCCCATCCGGTGTTCATGTACTCCGTGAACGCCGCGATCTCGGACAGCTTCGGCGGCTTGCCCTCACGCATCGGTGACTCCTCCTCCCAGGTCCCGGACCAGCTCGGTCAGCCGGGTGAAGACCCTGTCGTCCGCACGGATACCGTCGTGTTCGTACTCGTTGGTGACCCAGGTCTGCACGTTGCCGACCCGGGAGGCGGTGTCCAGTTGCAGGCCGGCGTCCACGTACATGTCGTCGTAGTAGACGGCGGCGGCGACCGGGATCTCGTTGCCTGCCAGCCGGTCGAGGTCGTAGAGCCGCGGCCACTCCTCCCGGGCGGCCAGCAGCTCGACGGCGCCGCGGAACGGCCGCAGCTCGGCGATCTCCTCGAACATCCAGGGATAGATCATCTCGCCGGTGAAGAGCAACGGCCTGGCGTCCTCGGCGAACTGCGGGTGCCGCGCCCGTTCGGCCTGCGCCGCCCATGCGGTGGGGGCGGCGCCGTGTCCGTAGATGCTCTCCTGCAGGGCCGCGAAGAGTGGGTTGTCGCTGTAGGAGGTCCGGGCCAGCACCTGGTGCAGGAACGTCGCCGACAGCTCGTCACCCGAGAAGGCCTCGTCGAGCAGCCAGTGCATGCGCTCGTATCCGGGCTTCATGCCGAGGTCGATGCCGAGGGACTGCAACCGCCGCACCGTGAGCACGTCACCGTCGGGCAGCAGCACGTCGCCCTCGGTCAGCCGGTCGGCGATCCGGCCCACCTGCGCCACCTGGTGCGGGTAACGCCGGTAGAACTGCCGGTTCTTCGCCTCGACCCGGGGATAGGTGCGCCGGTAGACCTCGGCGGCCGACGGGTCGAGACCAGGCAGGCCGCCGGTGACATAGCAGGCGCTCAAGCCTTCCGGGGCCTTTGACAGGTACGTCAGGGTGAGGAACCCGCCGTACGACTGTCCGAGGGTGGACCAGCGCCGGCCGCCGAAGACGGTCTTCCGCAGATGCTCGTGGTCGGCGACGATCGAGTCGGCCCGGAAGCAGGCGAGAAAGCCGGCCGCCTCCTCGGCCGTGGCGAACCCGCGCATCCGGCGACCGTCGACGCGGGTGCTGCGGCCGGTGCCGCGCTGATCCGCCAGGACGACACGGTGGTCGCGCAGTGCCTGGCCGAGCCAGCCGGACCGATCGAGCGGGCGCGGGCCCTTCCCGCCGGGTCCGCCTTGCAGGTAGACCAGGCACGGCAGATCCTCGCCGGCGCGTACCGGATCGACGATCTCGCGAGCGAAGAGCTGGATGGCGCCGCGTCCCGGGTCGGACCAGTCCAGCGGCACGTCGGTCACATGCTCGCGCACGCGCATGCCGGGGATGGTGTAGGTCGCGGTAACGGTCATCGGGCCGCCGCCCGCTGCTGCCGGATGCGCTCGGCACCGAGCCACCCAGACGCCATCAACATCTCCGAGTAAGGTGTGCCATTGCACCTCTCCATTACCATGTTTTGCCGGCGCAAGATCGCATTCTGGTGACTTAGGAAGAGGATCTCCCCGTCCTTCCTTCTCACTCAGCTGGCGGTGGCTCGTTCTCCACCGGAGAGGACGTTGCCAACGCGCCGAGGGTGAGGGGAGACGAGACGGGGCGTTCGGCGAAGCCGGAGGTGCGGGAGGGCTCTTGACCGAGGATGCAGCCGACGGCGTAGCCGCAGGTGCGGGCCTGGCAGTAACCCATGCCGGCTCGGGTGAGCATCTTCGCCGACCGGCCGTCGTGCGCGTCGAGGTCCTGCTGCATGGAACGCAGTGCCCCGAAAGGAACCTCCTCGCAGCGGCAGACGGTCGTGTCGTCGGACAGCCGGTCCACCCATCCTGGGGGCACCGGGTGTGACCGGTGCATCGCCTGCGCGAAGCGGCGCAGCGCCGCCCGTGAGCGGCGCAGCCGAGGTGCGATCGACGACGCGCCCGCCGCGACAGTACCGGCGATCTCGCCTTCCACCGTCGCAAGCGCGGCGCCGCCCACGCCGCAGGCTTCGCCGGCGACAAAGACGCCCTCGACCGACGAGCGCTGCCCGTCGTCGACCTCGCACACCAGCGACCCGTCGACATCCACGCGCGTCGCGCAGCCGAGCGCCAGCGGCAGCTCCAGTTGCGGGGTGAAACCCCACCCCACGGCCAGCACGTCCACCGCGATCGTGCGCTCGCTCCCGGGTACCACCCGGCCCTTGTGGTCCGATCGCATGGTGGTGACCCGTTCCACGGCGTCCGTGCCGTGGGCGGAGACCACGACGGACCGGGTAAGGACCGGAATGCGGTGCCGCGCCAGCACCCGGGCGTAGCCGGCGCCCTCACCGAGCTTGCCCACATTGCGGATCACGGCGCCGAGCTCACTCAGCCACGCCAACGGGGAGGCGGCCTCGTGAACGCCCACGACGCTCGCTCCCGACTCGGCCAGGCCGGCCGCGACCGGAAGCAGGAAGGGGCCCGTTCCCGCCACCAGCACCCGGCGATCGAGGCGGCGTTGGCGACCGCGTTGCGGGTCACCTTCACCGGGTCGATGATGCCGGACTTGACCAGGTCCACGTACTCGCCGGTGGCGGCGTTGAGGCCGTTGCCCCACTCCTTCGCGGTGACCTTCTGCACCACCACGTAGCCGTCGTGGCCGGCGTTTTGGGCGATCCAGCGCAGCGGCTCGACCAGCGCCTTGCGCACGATCGAGACGCCGACCTTCTCGTCACCGGTGAAGCCCAGGTCGCCGTCGAGCACGGAGAGGACCTGGGCCAGGGCGGCGCCGCCACCCGGGACCGTGCCCTCCTCGACCGCGGCCTTGGTCGCCGAGATGGCGTCCTCGATGCGGTGCTTGCGCTCCTTCATCTCGACCTCGGTGGCCGCGCCGGCCTTGATCACCGCGATGCCACCGGAGAGCTTCGCCAGCCGCTCGGCCAGCTTCTCCCGGTCCCACTCGGAGTCCGAGGCCTCGATCTCCTTGCGGATCTGGGCGACCCGGTCGGCGACCTCGGTGGCGTGGCCGCCGCCGTCGACGACCGTGGTGTTCTCTTTGTCGACCACGACGCGGCGGGCGGTGCCGAGCACCTCCAGGCCGACCTGGTCGAGCTTGTAGCCCAGCTCCGGGGCGACCAGCTCGGCGCCGGTCAGGATCGCCATGTCCTGGAGCATCGCCTTGCGGCGGTCACCGAAGCCGGGGGCCTTCACCGCGCAGACCTTGAGGGTCTTGCGGATCGCGTTGACCACCAGCGTGGACAGGGCCTGGCCCTCGACGTCCTCGGCGATGATCAGCAGCGGCTTGTTGTTCTGGAGCACCTTCTCCAGCAGCGGCAGCAGCTCCTCGATCGCCGAGATCTTCTGCGTGGTGATCAGGATGTACGGGTCCTCCAGGACCGACTCCTGCCCCTCCGCGTCGGTGACGAAGTTCGGCGAGATGAAGCCCTTGTCGAACTGGAGACCCTCGGTGACCTCCAGCTCGGTGGTGAGGGCGGAGCCCTCCTCGACGGTGATGACACCGTCGCGGCCGACCTTCTCCATCGCCTCGGCGATCAGCTCGCCGATGGTGGCGTCCTGCGCGGAGATCGTCGCGACGTGCGCGATCGACTCCTTGTCGGAGACCTCCACGGCCTTGCCGAGCAGCGCCTCGGAGACCTTGCCGGCCGCCGCGTCGATGCCCCGCTTGAGGCCCGCCGGGTTGGCCCCGGCGGTCACGTTGCGCAGGCCCTCGCGGACCATGGCCTGGGCCAGCACGGTCGCGGTGGTGGTCCCGTCGCCGGCGACGTCGTTGGTCTTGGTCGCCACCTCCTTGACCAACTGCGCGCCGAGGTTCTCGTAGGGGTTGGTGAGCTCGATCTCCTTGGCGATCGTCACGCCGTCATTGGTGATCGTGGGCGCACCGAACTTCTTGTCCAGGACGACGTTGCGCCCGCGCGGGCCGAGAGTGACCTTGACCGTGTCCGCGAGGGCGTTGACACCGTGCTCCAGCAGGTGCCGGGCGTCGTCCGAGAAGCTGAGGATCTTCGCCATCTGTATCCCTTCGAAGCGACGTTGCCCCGGCCCGGCGAGCCGGACCGGGGCAACGACACTGATCGGTTGCTTACTTCTCGATGACCGCGAGGACGTCGCGGGCGGAGAGCACCAGGTACTCCTCGCCGGCGTACTTGACCTCGGTGCCGCCGTACTTCGAGTAGAGGACGGTGTCGCCGACCGTCACGTCGATCGGCACGCGGTTGCCCTTGTCGTCGATCCGGCCCGGGCCGACAGCGAGGACGGTGCCCTCCTGCGGCTTCTCCTTGGCGGTGTCGGGGATCACGATGCCCGAGGCGGTGGTGGTCTCGGCCTCGTTCGCCTGGACCACGATGCGGTCCTCGAGCGGCTTGATCGCAACCTTGGTCGCGGTAGTCACGGGCATACCCTCCTGGGGTACTTGGTGTCGTTGCGGGTCGGCGCGCCGACCTGCGTCAATCTGCCACATGCCACCGGGCGGGGCCGTCGTCGCGGGTGCCGGTCCGCCTGGCGTTCAACCCCCGGACACCAGGGCCCGGGCGTTGGCACCCTCAGGGTGAGAGTGCTAATCGCAGGTTATTCCTCGGCTAGCACTCCGTCAAGGAGAGTGCCAACGGGACACCCGGCGAGTCGCCCTCGCCGGGCCGGTCCGGGGGCACCGGGACAATGGGCGGGTGGATCTGGACCAGCTTGCCGCCCTGCGTACCGCCGAGGGGTCGGCCGCGCTCGCGACGGCCGCCGGGCTCGCCGGCGGGGACCCGCTGGCGGCGGCGGCCGCGCTCCGCTC
>NZ_JBSGJR010000304.1:0-8028 GCF_053605645.1 Micromonospora sp. NPDC003776 | reverse complement strand
CCACGGGCCGCCTGTGCGGGCAGGTGCCGGCGTTGCTGCGGGCGCGGCAGGGCGCGGGCCGGCAGTCGCAGCGCCAAACCCGACGTGGCGGACGCCCCGCTGGACGTCGCCGGCGCCTCGTGGATCTGGTCTCCGGGCGCCACCGCGAGCAACGCCCCCGTCGGTGCCCGCTGGTTCCGCGGCCGGCTGGCCGTTCCCGCCGGGGTCGACATCGCGGTCGCGTACCTCGTCGTCACCGCGGACGACGACTTCACCGCCCACCTCGACGGGCGACAGGTCCTGTCCGCCCCACAGGAGAGCAACGGCTGGCAGAAGGCGAAACTGGCCGAGGTCACCGAACTGGCGCGCGCCGCCGTCGGCCGTACGCTCACCCTGGCGGCGGTGGCCGTCAACCGGCCCGGTGCCACGGTCAACCCGGCCGGCCTGCTCGCCAAGCTGATCGTGGTGACCGCCACCGGCGAGCGGCTCGTGCTGGTGACCGACAGTTCCTGGCGCAGCAGCGACACCGAGCAGCCCGGCTGGCAGGAGGCCGGCTACGACGACACCGGCTGGGCCGGGGTGGCGGTCCTCGCCCCCTACGGGCAGGGGCCATGGAGCAGCAACGTCACGGTCCCGCAGCCGCACGCCCTGGACCTGGCCGGCGCGTCGTGGGTCTGGGGTCCGGGCGCGACGGTGAACAATGCTCCCGCCGGCCCACGCTGGTTCCGGGGCAGGCTGACCCTGCCCGCCGGACTCGACGTCACCTCCGCCCGGCTGATCATGAGCGCCGACGACGACTTCACCGCGTATCTGGACGGCCAGCTCACCCTCTCCGCGCCCCAGCAGACCGACGGCTGGCGCATCGGCCGGGTCGCGGACGTCACCGAACTGGCCCGGGGCGCCGTCGGCGGCGACCTGGTGCTGGCCGTGATCGCCACCAACCGGCCCGGCCCGTCCGTCAACCCGGGCGGCCTCATCGCGAAACTCGTCGTCCGGACCGCCGACAGCCAGGAGTTGGTGCTGGTCACCGCCGCCGGCTGGCGGACCACCGGCACCGTCGAGTCCGGCTGGGAGCAGCCGGGACACGACGACAGCGGCTGGTCGCCCGTGGTGGTGCTCGCCCCGTACGGGCAGGGGCCGTGGGGCAGCGGCATCGAACCGCCGGTGGAGGAGCGACCCGCGCCGCTGCTGCGCCGCGCGTTCCGGCTCACCAAGCCGGTGGCCCGGGCCCGGCTGTACGCCAGCGGCCTCGCCTACCAGGTGCTGCACCTGAACGGAAAGCGGGTCGGCGACGCGGTGCTGGACCCCGGGTTCACCGACTACACCGACACCGTGCTGTACGTGACCCACGACGTCACGGATCTGCTCACCGACGGACAGAACGTCCTCGGCGGGGAACTGGGCCGCGGCTTCTACGGCATGAACACCCGCAACGTGTGGCGCTGGCAGCAGCCGCCGTGGCACGGGGAGCCCCGGCTGCTCGCCCGCCTCGTCGTCGACCACCCCGACGGGTCGCGCACCGAGATCGTCAGCGACGACGCCTGGCGGGTCAGCGACGGCCCCACCCTCTCCAACTCCCTCTACGAGGGGGAGACCTACGACGCCCGGCGGGAGCCGGCCGGCTGGTCGACCGCCGGCTTCGACGACTCCGCATGGGCCGAGGCGAGCGTCCTGGACGCCCCGGCCGGCACCGTACGCGCGCAGGAGCACGAGCCCATCCGGGTGGTCGAGTCCGTCGCCCCGGTCAAGCTCACCTCGCCGACCGGCGGCGTCTGGGTGGCCGACTTCGGCCGGACCACCGCCGGCTGGGTGCGGCTGAACGTCACCGCCCCGGCCGGCACCACCATCCGCATCCTCTACGGCGAGAAGCTGCGCGCCGACGGCACCGTCGAGGCGGCCAACGGCAACGTGCTGACCGCCCGGTTCCAGCAGGACGAGTACGTCGCCCGGGGTGGCGGCGAGGAGGTGTGGGAACCCCGCTTCTCCTACAAGGGCTTCCGGTACGTCCAGCTCGACGGGCTGCCCGGCGCGGCCACCACCGGCACCGTCACCATGCAGGTGGTGCACTCCGACGTCCGCGACGTCGGCGAGTTCCACTGCAGCGAACCGCTGTTCGAGCAGTTCGAGCGGATGATGCGCCGGACGGTGCGCAACAACCTGCACGGCATCCCCACCGACACCCCGATGTACGAGAAGAACGGCTGGACCGGTGACGCGCAGGTGGCCGCGCCCACCATGGCGGGCCTGCTCGACCTGTCCCGGTTCTTCACCAAGTGGCTCGGCGACCTGCGCGACAGCCAGGTCTCCTCGGGGCAGGTGCCGGTGATCGTGCCCAGCGGAGGCTGGGGCTACCAGGAGTTGGCCCCGGCGCCGGAGTGGACGACCGTCTACCCGTTCCTGCTGCGCGAGATGCACCGGTGGTACGGCGACGACCGGCTGCTGCGGCAGCACTGGGAGCCGGTGGCCGACTACCTGGAGTGGGAGCTGGGCCGGCTGAGCGGCGGGCTGGCGGTGACGGCACTCGGGGACTACCTGTCGCCGGGCACCGGCGGCAACCCGCCGGAGGACACCCGCCTGACCGCCACCGCCTACCTATACCGGGCGCTGGTGGCCACGGCCGAGGTCGGCGAGCTGATCGGCAAGGACGCGCAGGCCGCCCGGTTCCGGACGGCGGCGGCCGGGCTGCGGGACCGGCTCAACGAGACCTTCCTGGACCGGGCGCGCGGGCTGTACCGCACCGCCCGAGACCCCGGCTACCGGCAGACCTCCAACGCGGTGCCGCTGGCATTCGGGCTGGTGCCCGACGACCTGGTCGGCGCCGTGGTGGACAACCTGGTCGCCGACATCCGCGAGCGGGGCTGGCACCTCAACACCGGCTGCCTCGGCACCAGCGTCCTGCTGCCGGTGCTCACCGAGCGCGGCCACGCCGACGTGGCGGCCCGGGTGGCGTTGCAACGGACGTACCCGAGCTGGGGCTACTGGGTGGACAACGGCGCCGACACGATGTGGGAGATGTGGCCCACCTCGACGCGCTCCCGGCAGCACTACTTCCACGGCACGGTCGTGCAGTGGCTCTACCAGCACGTGGCCGGCCTACGCCCGATCGCCGACGGCTGGGGGAGCATCGTGGTCCGCCCGGACGCCCGCGCCGAGCTGTCCGCCGCGTCCGCGGCGGTCGACACGGTCCGCGGCCGGGCGTCGTCGGCCTGGCGGTTCCAGGACGGTGCGTTCGAGCTGACCGTGCAGGTGCCCGTCGGCGCCACCGCCGAGGTGCACGTTCCGGCGGCGCGGCCCGAGGATGTCGAGGCGTCGCCGGGCGGGTTGGTGACCGCCCGGCGGATGGCCGACGGCTACCTGGTGCACACGGTGGGCTCCGGTACCTGGCGGTTCGTGAGCAGTTCCGCGCCGACCGCCTGAACCACGACGGCGCCGGCCACGCTCGTCGCGTGGCCGGCGCCGCGGTGCGGGAGCGCCGAGGACGCCGGGACCGCGATCCGCGCCGTGGTGGGCGCGCTAGCGGGTCAGCGCCGGGCCTGGTCGCTGGAGCGGCGTACCACCAGCTCCGGCTGGAACACCACGTGCCGGTGCCGATGTGTCTCGCCGGAGGAGGCCTCCTCCAGGAGCAGTTGGGCCGCGGTGCGGCCGAGCTGTTCGCGGGGCTGACGCACCGAGGACAGCGGCACCGCCGCCGCACCGGCGAACTCGATGTCGTCGTAGCCGACGATGGCCACGTCGGCGGGCACCCGCAGACCGCGCGCGGTCATCTCCTGCAGCACGCCGAGCGCGATCAGGTCGTTGGCGCAGAACACGGCGGTGGGCCGCTGCCGGGCGGGCAGGGCCAGCAGGTCCTCGGCGGCGTGCCGTCCGGCGGCCACGGTGAGGCTGGTGGTCGTCGCGACCCGCAGCTCGGCGTCACCGTGGTCCTCGAGCGCGGCCACGGCCCCGGCGTGCCGGTCGGCGACCTGGGCGATGGAGAACGGACCGCCGAGGTATGCGATGCGACGGTGACCCCGCTCCAGCAGGTGCTCCATGGCCAGCCGGCCGCCGCGCACGTCGTCGACGGCCACCGAGCAGCGGCTGGCCCGACCCGTGCCCCGGTCGACGAGCACCACCGGGATGCCGCGGTCGATGAGCATGTCCAGGTGGGGTTGCGACCCCTGGCCGACCGGGGTGATGAGCACCCCCCGTACCCGCTGCTCCTGCAGCAGGTCCAGGTGCCGGCGTTCCCGGGCGCTGTCCTCGCCGCTGTTGCAGACCACGAGCATGGCACCGGCCGCCTCGACCACCTGCTCAGCGCCGCGCACCAGGTCGGTGAAGAAGGGGTTGGCCACGTCCAGCACGACGATGGCGACGGTGCGGCTGTGGCCGGCGCGCAGCTGACGAGCGGAGTCGTTGCGGACGTAGCCGAGTTCGGTGATGGCATCGAGCACCCGCTGCCGGGTCGCGGGGGCAACCGTGTCGGGCCGGTTGAGCACGTTGCTGACGGTGCCGAGGGAGACGCCGGCGTGCCGGGCGACCTCCTTGATGTTCGCCGTTGCCATAACTTCCCTCGACGATCGCTGCTCGGGCGGGGTTGCGGGCCCGGTGCAGGTGCCGTGTCCGCAGCTGTACGGGCACCGGCCGTTCGACCGGCTGGTGACGCGCAGTCTATAGCGCCTAAAACGTTTCATCGAACTGGTCCCGGCTGGCCGCGCCCGTGTCGGACCCGAAGCGGGACGGCCTCGAACCTGCCACGAGCTCGGAACAGCAGCAGCAAGAAATCATGGGGAAAGTCTTGACCCTCGCGAATGCCGCCCCCTACGGTCCAAGCCAGTACATGAAACGATTCATGACGGGCCCGGATGAGCCCCGGCACACCGGGCGCCGGACGGGGCGGCCTGGCGGGCTGCCACCGACCAGATAGGCGGCTGAGCATGCGGATCGCCCTGTTCGTCACCTGCCTCCCCGACACGCTGTTCCCCGAGGCCGCGAAGGCGACCGTGCGGCTGCTGGAGCGCCTCGGCCACGAGGTGGTGTTCCCCGAGGACCAGACGTGTTGCGGGCAGATGCACGTCAACACCGGCTATCCGGACGAGGCGCTCCGGCTGGTGCGCCGGCATGTGCGGGTGTTCGCCCCGTTCGACGTGGTGGTGGCGCCGTCGGGGTCCTGTGTGGGGTCGGTGCGGCATCAGCACGCGATGGTGGCCCGCCGGGCGGGGGACGAGCGGCTCGCCGCCCGGGCCGAGGAGGTGGGCCGGCGCACGTTCGAGTTGACGGAGCTGCTGGTGGATGTGCTGGGGGTGACGGACGTGGGGGCGTACTTCCCGCACCGGGTGACGTACCACCCGACGTGTCACTCGCTGCGGATGTTGCGGGTGGGGGACAAGCCGTTGCGGTTGTTGCGCGAGGTGCGCGGGCTGGATCTGGTGGAGTTGCCGCAGGCGGAGCAGTGCTGCGGGTTCGGGGGGACGTTCGCGGTGAAGAACGCGGACACCTCCACGGCGATGCTGGCGGACAAGATGCGCCACGTCCTGGCCACCCGCGCCGACGTCTGCACCGCCGGGGACGCGTCGTGTCTGATGCACATCGGCGGTGGCCTGTCCCGGCTCAGAGCGGGGGTGCGCACGGTGCATCTGGCGGAGATCCTGGCCGCGACGGAAGGCTCGGAGACGGTAGGGGAGCGGGACCGGTTGGAGGTGCGGTCGTGACGCGGACGTTTCTGGGGATGCCGGCCACGGCGCCGCGCGGGGTAGGGCACCTGCGGGGTGAGGAGCCGTTCCCGGCCGCGGCCCGCAAGGCCCTCGGGGACGCGCAGCTGCGCCGTAACCTGCGGCACGCCACCACCACCATCCGCGCCAAGTCCGGCGCTGTCATCGCCGAGGTGCCTCACTGGCAGCAACTGCGCGCCGCCGGCGCCGCGATCAAGGCCGACACGATGGCCCGCCTGCCGGAGCTCCTCGAACAACTGGAGGCGGCGGTCACCGTCGCGGGCGGCACGGTGCACTGGGCGGCGGACGCGGTGCAGGCCAACCAGATCGTCACCGACCTGGTCCGGGCCGCGGGCGCGGACCGGGTGATGAAGGTCAAGTCGATGGCCACCCAGGAGATCGGCTTGAACGAGGCCCTCGAGGCGGCCGGGATCGAGCCGGTCGAGACCGATCTGGCCGAGCTGATCGTCCAGCTGGGCCGGGACAAGCCGAGCCACATTCTGGTGCCGGCGATCCACCGCAATCGGGCGGAGATCCGCGAGATCTTCCGGCGCGAGATGCCCGGCGTCGACCCGGACCTGACCGACGAGCCGGCCGCCCTGGCGGCGGCGGCCCGCCGGCACCTGCGGCAGACGTTTCTGTCCACACGGGTGGCGGTGTCGGGGGCGAACTTCGCCGTCGCGGAGACCGGTACCCTCGCCGTGGTCGAGTCCGAAGGCAACGGGCGGATGTGCCTGACGCTGCCGGACACGCTGATCACCGTGATGGGCATCGAGAAGGTGATCCCGACCTGGGCCGACCTGGGGGTGTTCCTCCAGTTGTTGCCGCGGGCCTCGACCGGGGAGCGGATGAACCCCTACACCTCGATGTGGACCGGCGTCAGGCCCGGCGACGGCCCGCAGGCGTTTCACCTGGTGCTGCTGGACAACGGCCGCAGCGCCGTGCTCGCCGACCCGGTGGGCCGGCAGGCCCTGCACTGCATCCGCTGCTCCGCCTGCCTCAACGTCTGCCCCGTCTACGAACGCACCGGCGGGCACGCCTACGGCTCGGTCTACCCCGGACCGATCGGGGCGGTGCTGTCCCCGCAACTGACCGGGGTCGCCGACAACCCGTCTCTGCCGTACGCCTCGTCGCTCTGCGGGGCCTGCTACGACGCCTGCCCCGTCATGATCAACATCCCGGAGCTGCTGGTCCACCTCCGCGCCCAGGCACCGCATCCGAAGAGCGAAGCCGTCGCGATGGCCGCCGCCGCGTACACCATGGACCACCCCGCCCTGTACGCGGCGGCGCAGCGCGCCGCGGGCCTCGGCCGAGTAGCCGGTCGGGCCCTACCACCACCGTTGAACGGCTGGACCGCCAGCCGGGACGTGCCGGCCGCGCCCCCGCAGACCTTCCGCCAGTGGTGGGCCGAGCGGTGAACGCGCGCGAACTCATCCTCGGCCGAATCCGTGCCGCCCTCGGCGAGCCGTCGGCTCCGGCCGCGGCACCCCGGGGCATCCGGTCGACCGGCGCCGCCGTCGACCTTGAGCTGCTGGTGCGCCGGCTCACCGACTACCGGGCGACCGTGCACAGGTGCACCGACGACCAGGTCGCGCAGGTCGTCGACCAGGTCCTCGGCGGCCGGCGCGTCGTGATCCCGCCCGGACTTCCCCGGCACTGGCTGCCCGCCACCGTCACGGCCACGGCCGACGACAACCACGCCGCGGAGCAGATCGACGGCATGGACGGAGTGGTCACCGCGGCAGCAGTGGCCATCGCCGAAACCGGCACCATCGTCCTCGACGCCGCTCCAGACCAGGGCCGCCGGGTCATCAGCCTCCTGCCGGACGTGCACGTCTGCGTACTGCGGGCTGACCAGGTCGTCGCCACCGTGCCGGACGCCCTCGCCCGGGTCGATCCGCACCGGCCGTTGACCTGGATCAGCGGCCCCTCCGCCACGAGCGACATCGAACTCAACCGGGTCGAGGGCGTCCACGGCCCTCGCAACCTGCACGTCGTCATCACGACGTCCCCGTAGGAGGCCGAGGACGGCTCGGAAGGCGTTTCCGCCGGCATCGACCCCTACGCCGGCCGACGCCAAGTCCGGTTCAGGCGCAGTACGCGGCGGCGAACCTGGCCAGTGTCGCGCTGGCCGTGGCCACCTCGGAGATCGGCACGTACTCGTCGGGGGCGTGGGCGAGTTCGATCGCGCCGGGTCCGTACTGAACCGTCGGGATGCCCGCGGCCGCGAGCAGCCGCAGGTCGCTGCCGTAGGGCGCACCCCACTGCGGCGGGTTCACGCCGCTGGCGGCGACGAGCGCGTCGGTCAGCGCGGGGTCGGGGTTGCGGGCGGGCGCGAACTGGCCGCCCCACCACTCGACCG
>NZ_JBSGJR010000303.1:0-8096 GCF_053605645.1 Micromonospora sp. NPDC003776 | reverse complement strand
CGCGAACGCCATGTTCTCGTACACCGTCATGTGCGGGTAGAGGGCGTAGTTCTGGAAGACCATCGCGATGTCGCGGGCCTTCGGCGGGAGGTGGGAGGAGTCCGCCGACGCCGGATCAGGCGGTCAGTTGACGGAGACGGCCGACCAGGCGGCGGCCACCGTGTTGTACTCGGCGCTACCGGCGCCGTACAGGTCCTTCGCCGCCGACAGGGTGGCGGTGCGGGCACCCGAGTAGCTGGTCCGCGAGGTCATGTAGGTGGTGAGCGCGCGGTACCAGATCGCGCCGGCCTTGGCGTTGCCGATGCCGGTCACGGTGCTGCCGTTGCAGGTCGGGCTGTTGCCGTAGGACGACGAGCCGCTGCCGACGGCGAGCAGGTAGAAGAAGTGGTTCGCCACGCCGGAGGAGTAGTGCACGTCCAGCCGGCCCACCGAGCTGCTCCAGCAGTCGGCCGAGGAGCCGTCCTTGGAGGGCTTGTCCATGTACCGCAGCGGGGCGCCGCTGGTGCGCAGCTTCTCGCCGATCAGGTAGTCGCCCGGGTCCTTGGCGTTGTTCGCGTAGAACTCCACCAGGGTGCCGAAGATGTCGCTGGTGGCCTCGTTGAGGCCGCCGGACTCACCGCTGTAGCGCAGGCCCGCGGTGTTGCTGGTGACGCCGTGGCTCATCTCGTGACCGGCCACGTCCAGGGAGGTCAGCGGGTACCAGCCGGAGCCGCCGTCACCGTAGGTCATGCAGAAGCAGGAGTCGCTCCAGAACGCGTTGGCGTAGTTGGTGCTGTAGTGCACCCGGCTGTACGCCCCGACGCCGTCGTTACGGATGCCGTTGCGGCCGAACGTGGCCTTGTAGTAGTCCCAGGTCTCCTGGGCGCCGTACGCGGCGTCGGCCGCGGCGGTCTGCCGGTTGGCCAGAGTGCCGTCGCCGAAGACGTTCGAGGCGCTGGTGACCAGCGTGCCGGTGCCGGAGGTGCCACCGTTCAGGTCGTAGGTCTTGTGACCGCCCCGGGTGCCGTCGGTGAGCTGGTAGGTGCCGCCCGAGAGGGTGCTGCCCACGGTCACCGTGCCGGAGTGGAAGGTGTTGCCGGTGCCGTCGCGCTGCACGCCCTCCCACGAGTCGCGGACCTTGCCACTGGTGGCGTCGACCAGCACGTGCAGCTCGCTCGGGGTGCCGTCGGCGTACGCGCCGCCCACCACGACCTCGTAGGCAAGGGCCGTGCCGGTGGCGTCGGCGTCGTACACCAGCTGGCTGCCGTCGACGCGACGGGCCGCGGCGGTCGAGGTGGCGAGCGCGGCGCGACCGGCGGTCGCGGCGCTGACGCGGGCCTTCGCACCCCGGGCCGGGGCCGCGGCGAGGCTCTGGCTGGCGCCCTTCCAGGTGTTGCCCTTGCCCAGGTGGACCACGGTGTCGCCGCCGAGGACGGGCAGGCCGTCCTGGTAGCGGTTGAGCCGGACGTGCTCGGTGCCGTCGGCGTCGGTCGACACGGTCTTCAGGGTGAACGACGACCCGTCGGCGACGAGCGTGCTGCCCGAGTGCGCCTTGAGCTGGGCCACCGCGCGGGTGAACGCGTCACCGGACACGGGGGCCGCGGAGGCGGTGGTCGGCAGGCTGCCGGCGGCGGCCAGCAGCGCGGCCGTGGCCAGGCCGCCCAGGAGAGTGGTACGACGCATGGAGCTCCTACCTTCACTAGGACTGCCGGTCGGGGGGGTACCGACCGACGGGACCCGCCGGTGCTGGACGGCGGGTCGGTCACGTCCCCGCAGGTGACAGGGCGTGACGGCGCACACGGGATCGACGGAGGAAAGATCCTCGATGCGTTGTTGCACATTCTTGCGCCACGGGCCCCATGTCTGTCACGTCCTGCGGCCAAGATTTTTTCCAGATCTTTTCCCCGCCCGTTCATCAACGGCGGCCTGCAGGGCGGGAGCATCGGCCGCCCCGCCACACCTCGCACACCCGGCCCCACCCCCGCGTTCACGGCCTTAACCTGGGGAAGTGCGTTCACCGCGGGTGGCCGGGGCGGAGCCGGCCGGAGCCGGCCGGCCACTGCTCGCCGGCGGGCTGCTGGTCGCCTCGGGCCTGGTCGACATGGTGTCCGCCTACGCCAACACGGTCGGGGACCCGTTCATGGCGGTGACCCGGCACGGGGTCTACCCGCTCGACATCACCGGCTGGGCCTGGCTGCACGTCGCGATCGGGGCGGCCGTGGCGCTCGCCGGGCTGGCGGCCGTCACCGGCCGGCCCGGCACCACCGGGACGGCGATCGGCTGCGCCGCGCTGGCGGTCGTCGTGGACGTGCTGCTCCTCCCGTACGCGCCGGTTCGGGCGATCTTCGTGGTCGCGCTCACCGGTGCGGCCGTCCGGCTGCTCGTCCGGCACCGCCGTGCCGTGCGCGCCGGCGGCGGGGACGCGCTCAGCGGGGTTGGCAGATCCGGCCGGTGAATGCCGGGTCGCCCTCCCGGTCGGCCGCCCACACCGGGTTGACCACCAACGCCAGCGGCGGCGCCTGCCAGGCGGCACCCAGCCGCTGGAACAGGTCGTACTCCCGCCTCGGCTGGTGGATCCGGCCGCCGGCCAGGAAGTCGACCACCCGGTCCTCGGCCACCCGCCGGCCGACCAGGCCGCCGTGGAAGGCGGGCAACTGGAACACCGGCACCCGGCTGTACTCGCCCGGCGGTGCCTCCGCCGCGCTGACGGTCGGCAGGAAGGCGACCATGCGGACGCCCGGCACGGGGCAGAGCGTGCGGTTGCGGTAGAAGGGCGCGTTGGCCAGCACCGACCTCACGAACGGCTCGTCCGGTCCGCTCTTCACCTCGCGGCCCAGGTTCGCGAGCCAGAAGAGGCCGCGCAGCTCCCACCCGGCGGCCACGCCCCAGCCGCTGTGCCCGGGCGGCGGGTAGTAGGCCCGTCCGGGCCGGATGAGCGGGCTGAACAGCATCACCGCCTCCACCGGCGTCGGTTTCGCCCACTTGTCCAGGTACGTCCGCGCCACCATGGCGCCCTCGCTGGATCCGAGCAGGGCGATCGGCCGTCCGGTGCGCCGGTGCAGCGCCTCGACCTGCGCGGCGAGCAGGACCGCGCTGGCGTCCAGCGAGCGGTGGGTGGCCTCCGGGGCGTACGGCAGCGGGCGGCCCTGGCCGTCGAGGCCCTGGTAGGAGAAGCGCTCCACCCGCGGGTCCACCGGCGGGCGTCCGTTCCACTCGGAGTCGTGCCCGGCGAGGACGATCACCGCGTGCGGCACCCGGTTGGGGAGCGGCTCGCTGACCACCGGCGGTGTCCACTCCCCCGGCTTGCCCGTGGCGAGACCGATGAGCGACTGCGCCGCCACCGCGCCGACCATGGTCGCGACGATCGCCACCGGCGCCACCGGCACCCGGGCCCAGCGGATCCGCGCCGGCAGCGCCGCCGCGGCCACGGTCCGCCGCCAGAGCAGGCCGTTCGCCACCCCGGCCAGCGCCGCCACCGGCACGCCCCACCAGCCCCGGGTGCCGGCGATCAGCGCCCCGGCGAAGGTGAGCACCGCGAAGTTGAGCACCGACCAGCCGAGCAGCTCGATCGTGGGCAGCCCGCGCCACCACGACCCGACCACCCCGGCGCGTTGCAGGAACGGGGCGAGCACCAGCATCGGGACCAGCGAGGCCAGCAGGTACCAGGAGAGCGCGACCACCGAGAAGGCGACCGAGAGCGCCGCCCACGGGGAGATGATCACCGCGGCGAGGGCGGCGACCTCCAGGTTCCGCCGGACCAGCCAGCCGAACGGCGGGCGCTGCACCTGCGCGGGCCAGGCCAGCGCGGTGAGCCCCGCCGACAGCAGCCCGCGCCCGACGGTGAGGGCCACCAGCCCGAGCAGGAAGTGCCCCCAGGAGTTGTGGTAGACCAGCAGCCAACGCAGGTCGTGGTACGAGTCGTAGGGCCAGACGCCGGTGGCCTGCGGGGCGAGGGCGCGGGCCCCGGTGAAGCCGATGCCGGACACGACGGCCTCCTCCAGCACCGGCGGCAGCACGGCGAGCAGGAGCAACATGCCCAACCGGCCCCTGCTCGCTTCCACCGCCGCTCCTCGCGCCCCGGCTCTCGGGTTCCTGCGCAGGATCTCGCGGATCGGCCCGGGCGGTGCCGGAACCGGCGGACCTCGAGCCGTACGGACGGTCAGCGCGCGGCGGCACTGCGCGAGCACGCCGAACGGTCGGGGTGGCGTCCGCCGCGTCGCGTGGCAACCTGTCGCATCCCTCGGGCAGGATGCAGGTCGTGCGCCGCGACCGAGACGACCAGCCGACCGGAGACCGCCGATGACCGACGACCTGCTCGACGGCCCCGGCGACGGGGTCGGCCGGGTGCTGGGCACCGCCGACGCCACCCCGCTCACCTTCTGGACGGCCGTCTCCCCCGGCAGCTACCTGCAACTCGACGACGTGGTGGTGACCCGCCGTGAGTTGCCCGACCGTGAGCCGGTGACGATCGCCGGCGTGGTCACCCAGGTGCGGGCCCGGCACGAGGGCGCGCAGTTCGACTCCGACGTCTTCGCCATCGCCGACGGCACCCTGCCGGCCCAGGTGCAGGAGGCCGCCGAGATCACCACCACCCGGGTCGATCCGGAGTTCTACGTGCCGCCCACGCCGGGCGCGGTGGTGCACCGGGCCGAGGGTGACGCCCGGGCCCGGGCGCTGCACTTCGACCGGATGGAGCGGCGCATCCCGATGGGCATGGGCCGGGACGGGGTGCCGGTCTACCTCAACGCCGACTTCCTCGACGGCACCCGGGGCGCGCACGTCTCCATCTCCGGCATCTCCGGGGTGGCCACCAAGACCAGCTTCGCCACGTTCCTGCTCTACTCGGTCTTCCGGTCCGGCGTGCTGGGCGGGGACGCGGTCAACGCCAAGGCGCTCATCTTCAACGTCAAGGGCGAGGACCTGCTCTTCCTCGACCACCCCAACACCCGGCTCGACGACGACACCCGGGCCGGCTACGCCAAGCTCGGCCTCACCGCCGGCGCCTTCCCCGACGTCCGGGTCTACGCGCCGCCCCGGGTCGGCGACTCCTCCGGCACGCCGGACGTGAGCAGCCGGCTGACCGGGGTGGACAGCTTCTACTGGACGCTGAGCGAGTTCTGCGCCGACCGCCTGCTGCCCTACGTCTTCGCCGACGCCGACGACGAGCGGCAGCAGTACACGATGGTGGTGCACTCGGTCGCCGCGCACCTGGCCCGGTACGCCCAGCCGGCCGACGGCGGGGTGAGCATCGACGGGGTGCGGCTGGGGTCCTACGCCGACCTGGTCGACCACATCGTCGAGCAGCTCAACGACGACGAGACCCGGAGCGACTGGGCGGGCAGCGCGGTCGGCCTCGGCACGGTCAACGCGTTCGCCCGCCGGCTGATCGGCAGCAAGAAGGACCTGGGCCGGCTGATCCGCGGTGACCTGGCCGCGCGCCGGCCGCACTCGATCAACACCGCGGAGAGCGCCCAGGTCACCGTGGTCGACCTGCACAACCTGCCGGACCGGGCGCAGCGCTTCGTGGTCGGTGTGACGCTCAAGAGCGAGTTCGAGCGCAAGGAGAAGGCCGGCACGGCGAAGCCGCTGCTCTTCGTGGTGCTCGACGAGCTCAACAAGTACGCCCCGCGCGAGGGCTCCTCCCCGATCAAGGAGGTGCTGCTCGACATCGCCGAGCGGGGCCGCTCGCTCGGGGTGATCCTGGTCGGCGCGCAGCAGACCGCCAGCGAGGTGGAGCGGCGGATCGTCACCAACTCGGCGATCCGGGTGGTCGGCCGGCTCGACCCGGCCGAGGCGTCCCGCCCGGAGTACGGCTTCCTCCCGCCCGCCCAGCGCCAGCGGGCGCTGCTGGCCAAGCCGGGCACCATGTTCGTCAACCAGCCCGACATCCCGGTGCCGCTCTGCCTGGAGTTCCCCTTCCCGGCCTGGGCGACCCGGGTCTCCGAGGCCGGCCGGGCGCCGTCGGAGACGCTCCGCTCGATCACCCAGGCGGCCGACCCGTTCGCCGTGGTCGGCTCCGGCTCCGGCGCCTCCGACGACGACATCCCGTTCTGAGGTGAGGTGAGGCATGAAGATCCTGCACACCTCCGACTGGCACGTCGGCAAGGTGCTCAAGGGGCAGTCCCGCGCCGAGGAGCACAAGCAGGTCCTCGCCCAGGTGATCGAGATCGCCCGGACGGAGCGGCCCGACCTGGTCATCGTGGCCGGCGACCTGTACGACACCGCCGCCCCCAGCCCGGAGGCGACCCGGCTGGTCACCCGGGCGCTGACCGCGCTGCGCCGGACCGGGGCGGACGTGGTGGCGATCGGCGGCAACCACGACAACGGGCAGGCCCTCGACGCGCTCCGCCCGTGGGCCGAGGCGGCCGGCATCACGCTGCGCGGCAGCGTGCGGGACAACCCGGCCGAGCACGTCATCGACGGGGTCACCGCCGGCGGTGAGCGCTGGCAGCTCGCCGCGCTGCCCTTCCTCTCCCAGCGGTACGCCGTGCGCGCCGTGGAGATGTACGAGCTGACCGCCGCGGAGGCCAACCAGACGTACGCCGACCACCTGGGACGGGTGCTCGCCCGGCTCGCCGAGGGCTTCACCGAGCCGGACCGGGTGCACCTCGTGACGGCGCACCTCACCGTGGTCGGGGCGAGCACCGGCGGCGGCGAGCGCGACGCGCACACCGTGCTCGGCTACGCGGTGCCGGCCACCGTCTTCCCCGGCACCGCGCACTACGTGGCGCTGGGTCACCTGCACCGCTCCCAGCGGGTGATCGGCCCCTGCCCGATCCGCTACAGCGGCAGCCCGCTCGCGGTCGACTTCGGCGAGCAGGAGAACGTCGGTTCGGTGACGCTCGTCGAGGTCACCGCGACCACGGCGGCCCAGGTCCGGGAGGTGCCGGTGCCCGGCGCGGTGCCGCTGCGCACGGTCCGCGGCACCCTCGCCCAGCTCACCGAGCTCGACGCCCCGGAGGGCTGGCTGCGGGTGTACGTCCGCGAGCAGCCCCGCGCCGGGCTGCGCGAGGAGGTGCAGGAGCTGCTCCCCCGGGCGCTGGAGATCCGGATCGACCCGGAGCTGGTGCCCGCCCCCGGCAGCGGCACCCGCACCGCCCAGCGGGCCGGCCGGTCGCCCCGCGAGCTCTTCGCTGACTACCTGGGCAGCCGCGGGCACGCCGACGAGGGCGTCCAGGAGCTCTTCGACGAGCTGCTCGAGGAGGTGGATCACTGATGCGGCCGATGCGGCTGGACATCGCGGGCTTCACCGTGTTCCGCGAGGAGACCACCGTCGACTTCACCGACGCGGACTTCTTCGCCCTGGTCGGGCCGACCGGCTCCGGCAAGTCGACGGTGCTCGACGCGATCTGCTTCGCCCTCTACGGCACGGTGCCCCGCTGGGGCGGCACCCGCGGGCTGGCCAACGCGCTCGCCCCCTCGGCGACCGAGGCCCGGGTGCGGCTGGTCTTCGAATCCGCCGGCGACCGGTACGTGGCCACCCGGGTGGTCCGCCGGGACGGGCGGGGTGCGGTGAAGACGGCCAACGCCGGCCTGCAGCTGATGCCGCCCGGTTTCGACGTGACGAAGCTGGACACCGGGCTCAGCCCGGAGGACCTCGGTGAGGTGGTGGCCGGCACGCCCGCCGAGATGGAGCAGGCGGTGCTGGACGCGGTCGGGCTGCCGTACGAGCAGTTCACCAGCTGCGTGGTGCTGCCCCAGGGGCAGTTCGCCGACTTTTTGCACGCCAAGCCGGCCACCCGGCAGCAGATCCTGGTCAACCTGCTCGGCCTCGGCGTCTACGAAGAGGTGCAGAAGAAGGCCACCGAGCGCGCCGGCCAGGCCGAGGCCAAGCTGGAGGCGGTGGACCGGATGCTCGGCGGGCTCGCCGACGTCGACGACGCGGCGCTCGCCGGGGCGCGGGAGCGGGTCGACCGGATGCGCGAGCTGTCCGGGGCGGTCGCGGCCGCCGTACCGGAGCTGGACCGGGCCCGGGCGACGGCGCGGGAGCAGGCGGCGGCGCTCGCCGCGCTGGACGCGGAACTGGCCGTGCTGACCGGCGTCCGGCCGCCCGACGGGACCGCCGAGGTGGCCCGGGCGGTGGCCGCCGCCCGGGCGGCGGCCGATGAGGCCGCGGC
>NZ_JBSGJR010000302.1:0-8101 GCF_053605645.1 Micromonospora sp. NPDC003776 | reverse complement strand
GCGGCCGTCGGACGGCCGGCCGCCGGCGTCCCGGGGCGCCGTGGCCTGCGGGTCGTCGGCGGTACGCGCCAGGGACGCGCGGTCGGCCCACTCCGGTGAGGCCTTCAGCTCCTGTTCGCGGCGTTTCTGGTCGGCGAGCTCCCGCTCCCGGGACCTGTCCTGCTTGGCCATGACGATCCTCGCGATCCGTCGGGGTCCGTGGTCACCCCGCGCGTTCCCGCTCGGTGCCGGCTCAACCGTCCAGGTGCCGGGCGAAGCTCATCCGCAGGTGGTCCTTGGGCCGCGAGCCGACGATCGAGCCGACCACCTGACCGTCCCGGAACACCAGCATGGTGGGCGCGGACATGATCTGGTAAGCCCGGGTGGTAGCCGGGTTCTCGTCGGTGTTGAGGGTGACGAAGCGCAGCGTGTCGCTGAACTCCTCGGCCAGTTCGGTCAGGTGTTTCGAGACCACCCGGCAGGGCGGGCACCACTCCGCCCAGAAGTCCACCACCACCGGCCGGTCGGCGGCCAGCACCCTGGTGGCGAACGTCGCGTCGGTGACCGCGGTCAGTCGGCTCTCTTGCGTGTCCTGAGGCATGTTTCCTCCCGGTGGGCGATCGCGCGGGCGAGCTGGTCGTGCAGCTGGCGACGGACCGCGCCGAGCCGGTCGAGGTAGTCGTCCACCTCGGCGAGCTTGCGCCGCAGCACCGCCACGGAATCCGGGCAGACGTCGCCGGAGCTGTTGCCGGCCCGCAGACAGGCCACGAACGGCCGGATGTCGTCCAGGCCGAAGCCCACCGCCAGCAGGGCGCGGATCTCGTGCACGACACGCAGCTCCGCCTCGTCGTAGACGCGGTAGCCGTTGGCGGAGCGGCCTGGCCGCACCAGCCCCTGGGTCTCGTAGTACCGCAGGGTCCGGGTACTCGTACCGGCCCGCTCCGCCAGCTCCCCGATCCGCATCCGACCTCCCTGACCTGCCCGTGCCGCCCACGCTAAACCTTGCCGCCGACGTCAAGGCAACCCCGCGCCGGCGAGGTGAGGTGGGGCGAAGGGCGGGTATGCGGGGTGGGGAGGTGGGTCGGCATGGAGACGCGTGAGGTAACCGTTCCGGTGGTGGAGGGTGGGCTGGCCGCGGACGTGATCGTGCCGTCCGGGGCCACCGGGGTGGTGCTGTTCGCGCACGGCAGCGGCAGCTCCCGACACAGCCCACGAAACGTCGCCGTCGCGCACCAGTTCAACGACCGGGGCCTGGCCACCGTGCTGATCGACCTGCTCACCCCCGAGGAGGACGCGCGCGACGAGATCACCGCCGAGCTGCGCTTCGACATCGGCATGCTCGCCGAGCGGCTGGCCGCGATCGTCGACTGGATGGCGGCCGACCCGACCCTGGGCCGGCTGCCGATCGGGCTCTTCGGGGCCAGCACCGGCGCGGCCGCCGCGCTGGTCGCCGCCGCCGCCCGGCCCGAGCAGGTCCGCGCGGTGGTCTCCCGCGGTGGCCGACCCGACCTGGCCGGCAGCTCCCTGTCCGCGGTCCGCGCCCCGACGCTGCTGCTGGTCGGGGGCCTGGACGAACAGGTGATCGTGCTCAACGAGCAGGCCCAGGCCGAGCTCGGCGAGGTCGCCGAACTGCGGATCGTCCCCGGCGCCACCCACCTCTTCGAGGAGCCCGGCACCCTCGAGCAGGTGGCCGACCAGGCGGGGACCTGGTTCACCAGCCGGATGCGTGCCCCGCATCCGGCCTGACCGCGGACGGCCGGTTTGCCCTCCCCGCTCTAGGGAAGGCATTGACGTAACCGAAGGGAGACCCCGGCATGAGTGACTTCATGGACAAGGCCAAGGACTTCGCCGACCAGCACGACAAGCAGGTCGACCAGGGCATCGAAAAGGGCGGCGAGCAGGTCGACAAGCGCACCGGTGACAAGTACGACAAGGAAGTCGACAAGGGCGTCCAGATGGCCCAGCAGCGGACCGGGCAGGGCGACACCGACAACCGCTGACGTACCTCGCGCTCCCGGGTCGTCCCACCGTGGACGGCCCGGGAGCGGTCCGTCCGGGCGCGCCGGCGTGCTCACCAGCCGGGGTAGCGGACCCCGCTGACGTTCACCCGGATGCTGTAGAGCGAGCTGGACGCGCAGATGTAGAGGTGGTTGCGCTGCGGGCCGCCGAAGGTGAAGGTCGCCACCACCTCGGGCAGGTGCAGCTTGCCCAGCAGGGTGCCGTCCGGGTCGAAGCAGTGCAGCCCGTCGTGCGCCGCCGCCCAGACCCGCCCCGCGTCGTCGAGGCGTACGCCGTCGAACGAGCCGGCGTCGCAGCCGGCGAAGACCTCCCCGCCGCGCAGCGTGCCGCCCTCGGTCACCCGGAACCGGCGCAGGTGCTTCGCCCGGGTGTCCACCACGTAGAGCAGGGACTCGTCCGGGCTGAACGCCAGCCCGTTGGGCTGCCCGAAGTCGTCGGCGACCCGGTGCACCACACCGTCGTGCGGGTCGACCCGGTAGACGTGGTTGCCGCCGATCTCGCTCTCCGCCCGATGTCCCTCGTAGTCGCTGTCGATGCCGTAGCTGGGATCGGTGAACCAGATCGACCCGTCGGAGTGCTCGACCACGTCGTTCGGGCTGTTCAGCCGCCGGCCCTGCCAGCGCTCGGCCAGCACCGTGTCGGTGCCGTCCGGCTCGGTCCGGGTGACCCGCCGCCGGCCCTGCTCGCAGCTCACCAGCCGCCCCCGTCGGTCGACGGTGTGCCCGTTGGCGTAGCCGGCCGGCTGGCGGAACACCCCGACCGCGCCGGTGGTCTCGTCCCAGCGCAGCAGCCGGTCGTTCGGGATGTCGCTGAAGACCAGGTGGCGACCGGCGGGGAACCAGGCGGGTCCCTCCAGCCAGCGGCCCCCGGTCCAGATGCACTCCGTCCACTCGTCGCCGTTGATCCGGCGGAACCGCTCGTCGAGCACCTCGAAATGAGTCCTGAACCGATCCACCGCAACTGCCTCCACCCCGCGACCCTGGTTCGGCATCAAGCTAACATGACCGAACCAAAATCGGTACAGCGAGAATTTCCCCGAACGGAGGTCGTCGGTGGACGAGGTGGACCGCAAGTTGCTGGCCGCGCTGCAACGCGACGCGACCCAGTCGTACGCCGCCCTGGCCGGGGCGGTCGGGCTCTCCACCGGCGCCGTCCACGACCGGGTCCGCAAGCTCCGGGAGCAGGGCGTGATCCGGCGGACCACGGTGGACGTCGACCCGGCCGCGGTGGGCCGGGGCGTGCTGGCGTTCGTGCTCGTCGAGGCGAACGCCTGGATGGGCGACCGGCCCACCCGGGACGCGCTGGCCGCGCTCCCCGAGGTGGAGGAGGCGCACGTCATCGCCGGCCCGGCGTCGGTGCTGGTGAAGATCCGGGTCGGCACCCCGGAGCAGCTCCAGGCCAGCCTGCGCCGGCTGTTCCAGGTGGAGGGCGTCACCGGTACCCAGACCGTGGTGGTGCTGGAGAGCTTCTTCGAGCGCCCGCTCGACCCGTACCCGCCGAGCCCCTGACGCACGACGGCGGCCCCGCCCCCGCACGGGGTGGGGCCGCCGGGCCTGCGGGTCAGTGCCGCTTCTCGTGCAGCTCCGCCATCGAGGTGGGGCGACCGCTCAGCGCGTCCCGCATCCGGTCCACCAGACCGGTGCCCGGGCCGAGCAGCTTGTTCGCCGGTGGGTGGTCCGGCGCGGCGGGGTGCGGCCGGGTCGGTGCCGTCTTCTTCGCCGCGGTCACCTTGCCGGCCAGCTCGACCAGCTCCTCCCGCGCGCACGCCGCGCGCAGCCGGGGGAAGAGGTCCGACTCCTCGTCCTGCACGTGGTGGCGGATGGCGCCGGTCAGGTTCGCCAGCAGCTCGTCGAAGCGCGGGTCGGAGGGGTCGAGGGACTCCAGCTCCTTCATCGTCCGCTCGGCCTCGGCGTGCTCGGCGATCTCGTGCTCGGCGATCTGGTCACCGTCCGGAAGTGACTTGCGGGCGGCCGGGTAGACGTATGCCTCCTCCGCCACCGAGTGCCGGACCAGTTCGGCGATCACCACATCGGCGAGCTGCCGTCGGTGCTCCGGAGCGCCCTGCCGGCTCTCCAGCTCGACGAAGATCGCCTCGACCTCGCGGTGGTCCGCCATCAGGACGTCGACGACGTCGTGGCTCGTCTGCGTGTCGGTCATGTTTGCCCCTTACCGGTGGGTTGCGGAACGGCTTGGTGGGGCCAGTACCCCCGACCGATCGGGCGAACCATGTGGATGGTGCCGGGCGCCCGGCTCAGTCGGTGTGCAACAGGGCGGGCAGCTCGCCGAGGGCGGCCATCGCGGGGCCCTGCCACGCCGGGTCCGTGTCGTTGTGCTCCATGGTGCGGAGCACGGTCATGCCGACCGCGGCCGCGCCGGCCAGTTCGCCGTCGGCGCCGTCGCCGACGAAGACGCAGTCGGCCAGGTCCACGCCGAGCCGCTCCGCGGCGAGCCGGTAGATCGCCGGGTCGGGCTTGGCCAGGCCGACGTCGCAGGAGAAGACCGCGACGTCGAAGCGGCGAGCCAGCGCCGTCGAGCCCCACGCCTCGGCGGTCTCCGCGGTCGCGTTGCTGATCAGGCCGATCGGATGGCCGTCGGCGCGCAGCGCGTCCAGCACCGCGAGGGTCTCCGGGCGCACGTTGTTCAGCAGCCGGACGGCCAGTTCGCGGCGGTGGGCCGCCGCCCGGGCCACCTGCTCCTCGCTCGGCGTCCCGCCGAGCCGCCGGGCCAGGATCCGGACCGTCTCGGCGGCGTCCCAGCGGACGATCCGTTCCCGCCAGGTGGCGTGGTACGCGGCGACCAGGTCGGCCGGGGGCACCCCGACCATCACCCCCATCTCGCCGACCACCCGGTCCCGCTCCGGGTCGCCGCCGCGTACCAGGGTGTGGAAGAGGTCGAAGATCACCGGTCGCCGCACGTGGCAGATGCTAGTGGAGAGACGCCGAAGAGCCGGCCTCCCTCGTGGGGAGACCGGCCCTTCGTGCTGCCCGGTCAGGAGCTGTAACCGCGGCTGGCGATCCAGTTGGCGAGGTCCGCCACGTTCATCCAGTACGTCGGCTCGTTCGGGCTGGCCGGGTCGGCGATCAGCACCGTGTTGCCGTCGTCCTTGTACTGCACCACCGTCAGGTAGTGCCCCGTGTAGCTGTGCGCGACGCCGTCGACGTCCACCGCGCTACCGATGATGTTCGCGACGACCGGCCGGCCCTGGTCCACCGCGGCCTTGACGTCCGCCCGCAGGCGCTCGACCTGCGCCTCGGTGGCGACGTCGTCCCGGATCTCGGTGGTCTTGTACTTGCCGCCGGTGTACTCGTTGAGCACCCGGGTGATGTCGATCGCCGAGTCGGTGCCGTTCTCGGTGGTGCCCAGCTTGGCGGCCAGCTCGTCCTGGCTCACCGTCTTGCCCTCGGCGGAGAGGGCGATCCGGGTCGACGCCGGCCCGCAGTAGTAGAAGTTCGGCTGGGCCTGGTAGTCGAAGCGAGCGCTCCGCCCGCTCTTGTTGCTCTTATCGCTCTTGTTGCTCTTGTTGCTCTTGTTGCTCTTGTTGCTCTTGTCGCTCTTGTTCGCGACCACCGGCTTCGCCTGCGCCGGGGTGGCGTACGCGGCCACGGCCGGGCCGGCGACGACGCCACCGGACATGACGAGACCGGCGACGGACAGCATGCTCTTACGGACGATCGAGTTCATGTCGAGGCTCCATTCGGGGGTTGTTGCCGTCCCCGTCTCGGGGCGCAGCAGCACCGGGAGTGGCGCTCGGAGGCGTGGGCGGGGGATCCGCTCGCTCACGGGAAGTGCAACCGCTCCTGACTCTCGGTGATTCCGCTTCGGGCGTGACCGCCGACACCGCGAAACCGGACATCTGGCACGTCCAGGGGCGTAACGGAGCGGTTCGCCTCATCGAACACGCTTCTCGTAGCGCCGACAGGGCACGACGACGACCGTGTCGCCAGGTGCTGCCGGACGCCCCGTGTCCTCGGTTCCGGCCTCGGCCGCGTAGTCGATGGCCGCCGCGTCGTGCCAGCCGCAGCGGGCGTAGAACCGGCGGGCCCGGGTGTTGCCGACCGCGACCGCCAGCCAGGCGGTGTCGAAGCGTCCGGCGACGAGCCGCTCACCGGCCTTGAGCAGCGCGTCGGCCACCCCGGTCCCGCGGGCCGGCCCGGCCACGTACAGCTGCTCCACCTCGTCCTCGCGGACGGTGACGAACCCGACGATGCGCTCGTCCAGGGTGGCGACCGTGGTGGCGGTCAGGCGGGGCGGTACCCGCCGGCGGAAATCGGCCAACCGCCGGTGTTGGTGCAGCGCCTCCGGGACGTGTCCGGCGTGTCCGTCGAGCCAGCCGCGGTGCCACAGTGCGGCGATCGCCTCGGCGTCCGCCAGGTGCGCGGCGCGCAGTACGAGATCACGGGAGTTCTCCATCATTCGACCCTCCGTGCGGACCGGTAGCTTGCATTCCTAACTTAGAAGGCTAAGGTAGCGGTCATGAACCACCCGAACAACCTTGGGCTGGAGCTGCACACCCTCGTCTCCCGCCTGGAGCGTGCCGGTGACCGCATCCTGCGCGCCAACCACGGCCTGTCCTACCGGCGGTTCATGGTCCTGGTCATGGTCGGCGAGCTGGGCGCATCCACCCAGCGGGCGCTGGCCGACCGCCTCGCCGTGACGGAACCCTCGGTCAGCCGCATGATCGCCGCCCTGGCCGGCACCGGACTGCTCACCGTGGCACCCGACCCGGCCGGCGGCAACCGCCGACGGATCGCCCTGACCGACTCCGGCCGCACGTTGGTCAACCGGGCCGGCACGGAGCTGATCCAACGGCTCACCCAGCTGGTCGAGTCCAGCGGGGTGCCGTTCGAGACCTACCTCGCCCACACCCGACGGTTGAACGCCGCCCTGGAACGCAGCTGAGACACCGGCGGCCGCACCGCGACACCCCACCGGATCACCCTGAGGAGTTCCCCATGGCCACCGCCCCCGCCGTAGGGACCGTCCGTTCCGCCGACGGCACCACCATCGCCTTCCACACCACCGGCACCGGCCCGGATCTGCTGCTCGTCCCCGGTTCGCTCAGCGACGCCGCCGATTTCGCCGGGCTCACCGAGGCGCTCGCCGCCGCCTTCACCGTGCACACCGTTCAGCGGCGCGGACGCCGGGGCAGCGGCCCGCAAGGACCCGGGTACGCCATCGAGGCCGAATGCGCCGACCTCGCCGCGGTACGGGCGGCAACCGGCGCCCGATACGTCTTCGGCCACAGCTTCGGCGGCCTGGTCGCGCTTGAGGCGGCCCGCCGTGACCAGGGCATCACCAAGCTTGCCGTCTACGAGCCCGGCGTCAACGTCGGGGGCCTCATCCCCACCGACTGGATTCCGCACGCCCGCCGGTTCCTCGCCCAGGGCCGCCCGGTGGACGCGTTCGCCACGTTCTCCATCGCCACCGGGCCGGGCGCGGCACGCCGCAACCCCAGATGGCTCATGGCCGCCATCCTGCGCCTGGCCTTCCGCGGCGAGAAACGCGAGAAGGTCACCGCGCTGCTCGAACCGGCCCTGCAGGAGCACGCGGAGATCGGCCGCCTCAACGACAGCTATCCCGCCTACCGCGAGGTGTCCGCCGAGGTGCTGCTGATGAGCGGCGGCAAGAGCGACCTGGCCCACGTGGCCCCGTCCATGGCCCGGCTCACCGAGGTGCTGTCGTCGTCGCGGGTGCTCACCTTCCCGAAACTGGACCACTTCGGACCGCACCACAAGGGCGAGGCCGAGGTCGCCGAGGCGCTGGCCGCCTTCCTGCTCAGCTGATCGGTGCGGCCGCCACGGGCCGGTCCGTGCGGGCGGGTCCGCGAGGGCGCTGTCACCAGCCGGCGGGAGCGGACCGGTCAGTCGGCGGGCGGGAGGCTGCCGAGAAGACGGGTGACGGCGATCTCGATGACCACCCGCTCCGGATTGGGGCGCGGCGGGCGGTAGCGCTCGGCGTACCGGCGCTCGGCCTCCTCGATCGACGACCGGTCGCGACGCAGCACCGCGCGGCCCTCGACGGTCAGCCACCAGCGGCCGTCCACCTGGCAGACCGCCACCGCGGTGCCCGCCGGCCCGGCCGCCGCGACGTGCCGCGCCTTGGC
>NZ_JBSGJR010000301.1:0-8121 GCF_053605645.1 Micromonospora sp. NPDC003776 | reverse complement strand
CACCACCCCGGCCGCGCGGTGCAGCCGCCAGCCGAGCACCGCGTCCGCGGCGACCGGGAAGCAGTCGTCCGGCAGCCGCACCCGGTGGCGCAGGTGGTGGTAGCCGGCCGGCAGGCGTCCGTCGCGGGTCGCTCCCACCTCGGCGTACGTCAGCTCGGGCACGGCCACCTCCTCGCGTGGGACACCGCCAGCGTACGGCCGGGGCGGGTGGGCCGCCTGACGCCGGCCGGGCGGGTTGTGGTGGGCTTGCCGGGTGACCGATCAGGTGACCATCACCCCGGCCGGGGTCGCGGACGCCGGTGAGATCCTCACCGTGCAGCGCGCCGCGTACCTGGTGGAGGCGCAGCGCTACGGCGACCCGTTCCTGCCGCCGCTGACCGAGACGCTGGACGAGGTCCGGGCCGCCCTGGCCGGCCCGGCGATCGTGCTGGCCGCCCGGCTCGGGCCTCGCCTGGTCGGCTCGGTACGCGCCCGGATCGACGGCGACACCGCCCACGTCGGCCGGCTCGCCGTGGCCCCCGACCAGCAGGGCTCGGGCGTCGGCGGGCGGCTGCTCGCCGCGATCGAGACGGCCTGCGCCGGCCGGGTGGCCCGGTTCGCGCTGTTCACCGGCGCGCGGAGCGCGGCGAACCTGGGCCTGTACACGCGGCGCGGCTACCGGGTGGTGGCACACCGGCCGGACGAGAACGGCAACCAGCTCGCGGTGCTGGAGAAGACGCTCGACGCCCCGGCCGCCTGACCGGGCGTGGTCAGCCCTGCTCGCAGCGGCGCTTGAGCCCGTCGGCCTCCTGCCGCAGGTAGCCGCGGATGGTCCGGTCGATGAGCAGCCCGACCAGCCAGGCGAGCGGGCCGCGCTGGGCCATCACCAGCTCGGCCCGGACCCGGCCGTCCGGCAGCGGGACCACCCGGTGCTCGCCGCGGCTGTGCACGCCCGGGCTGTCGGACTCCCAGACGAAGACGTGCGGCGGGTCGATCTCGGTGACCCGCCAGACCGCGGGGCGCAGCCGGGGCTGCTCCAGCCGGGCGGACGAGCCGAGGGTGAACGGCCCGGGCTCCAGCCGGCGCGCGGCGGTCACCGTGGGCGTCCACTCCGGCCAGCGCTCCACGTCGGTCTGCACCGCCCAGACCCGGTCGGCGTCGGCGGCGATCTCGACGGACTCGACGAACCGCATCTGCGCTCCCTCCCCCGTGTTCCAGGGTCAGGCTACGCCCGGGATCGAGGTCCGGTGATCCCGTGCCGGGCCGGGCCGGCGTGGGGTCAGGCGGCCTCGTGGAGGTCGGCCAGGCCGACCGCGGCGTGCCGGCGCAGCAACTCCTCCAGCTCGGCCACCGAGCCGACCTCGCCGATCACGTTGGCGCCGCCGCCGTGCTCCGCGCGGTAGCGGTGCACCAGCCGGTAGCGGTAGCGGCCCCGGATCAGCTGCACGCTGACCCGCCAGCGCCCGCAACACCCGCAGATCCACTCCGGCACGCCGCGAACGGTAACGCTGACCTGCGGTTTCACCATCCGGGTGGCGGGGACGAACGGGCCCGACCCGGGACACGCCGCCCGGCAGCGCCGGTGATCTGCCTCACGACTGTCGGTGGCGTCTGATTGACTGGTCGCCGTGGACCTGCCGATCAACCCGCCGGTCGAGCCGATGCTGGCCAAGAGCGTGCCCCAGCTCCCCACCGCGGCCGGGATGACGTACGAGCCGAAGTGGGACGGCTTCCGCTGCATCATCTTCCGCGACGGCGACGAGGTCGAGCTGGCCAGCCGGGGCGGCAAGACCATGACCCGCTACTTCCCCGAGGTCGTCGCCCAGGCGCGCCGCCAGCTCCCGGAGCGGTGCGCGGTCGACGGCGAGCTGATCGTGATCCGCCGGGACGGCCCAGGCGGCCAGCCGCGGCTCGACTTCGAGCTGCTCGCCCAGCGCATCCACCCGGCCGCGTCGCGGGTGAAGCTGCTCGCCGAGACCACCCCGGCCGACTTCGTCGCCTTCGACCTGCTCGCCCTCGACGACGAGCTGCTCACCGACCGGCCCTACCCGGAGCGCCGGGCCGCGCTGGAGAAGGCGCTGGCCAAGGTCCGGCCGCCGATGCACGTCACCCAGATCACCACCGACCCGGAGACGGCCCGGCGCTGGTTCGACGTCTTCGAGGGCGCCGGGCTGGACGGCCTCATCGTCAAGCCGGCCGATCTGCCGTACGAGCCGGGCAAGCGGCTCATGTTCAAGGTCAAGCACGCCCGCACCGCCGACGCGGTGGTGGCCGGCTTCCGCTGGCACAAGTCCGGCCCGGTGGTCGGCTCGCTGCTGCTCGGCCTCTACGACGACGCCGGGGTGCTGCACCACATCGGGGTCAGCTCCTCGTTCACCGCCGCCCGGCGCAAGGAGCTGCTGGACGAGCTGGCCCCGTACCGCGACGTGGGCGGCGACCACCCGTGGGTGCACGGCGACCACGAGCGCGGGCAGCGCATTCCCGGCGGGGTGAGCCGGTGGACCGGCACCAAGAACCTCGAGTGGGAGCCGCTCCGCCCCGAGCTGGTGGTCGAGGTCGGCTACGACGCGATGGAGGGCGACCGGCTGCGGCACACCGCCCAGTTCGTCCGCTGGCGCCCCGACCGCGATCCGCGTTCCTGCACCTACGACCAGCTCGAGCGGCCGATCCGCTACGACGTGGACCAGGTGCTGCGCGGGGATCCGGCGGCGACCGTCGGGGGCGGGGGCGGCCGGGCGTAGCCTGGCCGTCGACACGATCATGGAAGGCGCCCACGTGACCCGCTTCTCCGACCGGATCCGCCGGGTCCGTACCGGCCTCGCCGGGTTCGCCGCGGCGGTGGTGCTCACCGCCGGCTGCACCCTGCCGGCGATCGCGCCGCGCACCGAGGGCCAGGGTGCGGCGGCTCCGCCCGGCACCGCCCCGGCCTGGCGCGCCTGCCCCGAGGTCCCGGACGAGCTGGTCGGCCGGGGCGCGCAGGGCATGCGCTACGAGTGCGCCCGGATCGCCGTACCCCGCAACTGGGGCAACGGCGCGGCGACCGGCGCGACGGCCGGGCCCGGCACCGGGCAGACCTTCGAGATCGCGCTGATCCGGATCCGGTCGGAGCGGCAGCACGACCGGATCGGGTCCCTGGTGGTCAACCCCGGCGGTCCCGGCGCCTCCGGCGTGGACACCGCCGTCTACCTCTCGTACGGCTCCGGGTTCGGCGGGCTGCCGGCCGCGGTGACCGACCGGTTCGACATCATCGGCTTCGACCCGCGCGGGGTGGCCCGGTCCAGCCCGGTGAAGTGCATCTCCGACGCCGACCTGGACGCCAGCTTCGGCTACGACCCCGATCCCGAGAGCCAGGCGTCGTTCGACGGCTTCGCCGACCTCAACAAGCGGATCGGCCAGCGGTGCGGCGACCGGTACGGCGACCAGCTGCCGCTCTACGGCACCGAGCAGGCGGCCCGGGACATGGACGCGGTCCGCGCGGCGGTCGGTGACGACAAGCTGACCTACCTCGGCTACTCGTACGGCACCCTGCTCGGCGCCACCTACGCCCAGCTCTACCCGCAGCGGGTCCGGGCGCTGGTGCTGGACGGCGCGGTGGACCCGCAGCAGAAGCTGATCGCCGGGTCGGAGAGCCAGGCGAAGGGCTTCGAGCGGGCGTTCGACAACTTCGCCCGGTGGTGCGGGGCGAACGCCGGCCGGTGCCCGATCGCCCCGGACGCCCGGGGCGCGGTCACCTCCGCCATCGACAAGGCCAAGGCCTCCCCGGTACGCGGCAAGGACGGCCGGGAGGCCACCGCCGGCTGGGTGTTCTACGCGGTGATCTCCTCCCTCTACACCGAGACGGGCTGGCAGGAGCTGGCCCGGTCGATCGACGCCTTGCAGGGCGGCGATCCGACCGGGGTGTTCAAGCTCGCCGACGCGTACGCGGGCCGCGAGGAGGACGGGCACTACTCCAACCTGTTCGACGCGAACATGGCGGTGAACTGCGCGGACGAGACGGAGAAGCCGTCCCTCACGCAGATCCGCCAGCTCCAGTCGCAGTGGCGCGCCAAGTACCCGCTCTTCGGTCCGGCCCTCGCGGTCGGGATGCTCGGCTGCGTGCAGTGGCCGGGCGGGCGCGACCCGTACCCGACCGGCAAGGCGGCCGGTGCGCCGCCGATCGTGGTGGTCGGCACCACGGGCGACCCGGCGACGCCGTACGAGCAGACCGCCGCGCTCGCCTCGATGCTGGGCGTCGGCCGGGTGCTCACCTGGGAGGGCGAGGGGCACACCGCGTACCCGCAGACCGCCTGCGTGACGAACGCGGTCGACGCGTACCTGATCTCGCTCACCGTCCCTCAAGAGGGGCTGCGCTGCCCGGCCCGGTGACCCTGCCCGGCCCGTACATCGTCGGTCGGCACTGTGTCAGGCTGCGGGCATGACCGACGTGATCTTCCGGGAGGCGGTCCGCGCGGACCTGCCTGCCGTCATCGCCCTGCTCGCGGACGACGTGCTGGGCAAGGCCCGCGACTTCACCGAGGTGGACGAGGCGTACGAGCGGGCGTTCGCCGACATCACCGCCGACCCGCGCAACCACCTCGTGGTCGCCGACCGCGGCGGTGAGCTGGTCGGGTGCATGCAGATCACGTACATCCCGGGGCTGGGGCGGCACGGCGCCGAGCGGTCCCTGATCGAATCGGTCCGGGTCCGCTCCGACCTGCGTGGGCAGGGGCTGGGCCGGCGGATGATGGCCTGGGCGATCGACCAGGCCCGGGGCCGGGGCTGCGCGCTGGTGCAGCTCACCACCGACAAGTCCCGCACCGACGCACACCGCTTCTATCGCGACCTCGGCTTCGTGGCCAGCCACGAGGGGATGAAGCTGGCCCTCTGAGCGGCCCCTCCCCCGTTCCGGGGAGCCGGCTCCCCGCTGCCGGGGACGGCGGCGGCCCGGCGACCCGCCAGGCTGGACGGGCAGTCGTCCGAACCGGGGAGCCGTCATGTCCGTCACCGTCGCCACGCCCGCAGCCGCTCGGGGCGGCCGTCCCGTGCCCCGCTGGGCGGAACGCGTCGCCCACCTCATCCCGCTCGTCGTGCTGCCGTCCGGCCTGTGGCGGATCGCCCTGGTCGCCGGGGTGCCGATCGGCGCCAGCGCGCACGGCGCGCCGGTCGACCTCGGGTTCGGTGAGAGCGCCTACATCGTCTCGCTGAGCCTGGTGTCGGAGGGGCTGGCGCTGCTCTCCTTCGGCCTGGTCCGCCCCTGGGGCGAAGTGTTCCCCCGGTGGCTGCCGCTGCTCGGCGGCCGGCGGGTACCGCCGCCGTTCGCGGTCACCGTCGCCGCCGCCGGCGCCGTCGCGCTCACCCTGATCTGGGGGTACGCCGCGTGGGGCGTGGTCGTCAACGGCAACGACCTGAACTTCTCCACGGCCGGCTTCGCCCTGCTGGTGGCCTGCTACCTGCCCCTGCTGTGCTGGGGTCCGCTCCTGCTCGCCCTGACGGTCGCCTACGGCCGGCGCCGCCGGCCCGAGTGAGCGCGGCGCCGCGGCCGCTCGTTCCCGGCGAGCGGGGAGGGATGCCGAGGCGGCTACGAACGTGATGGCGTGAACGACTCACCGCATGGCACCCGCGGTGCGTCCCGCCCGGGCTGCCGGCAGCGATCCATCCACGTCATCACGTTTGTAGCGGGCGAGGAGGTTCCCCCGCCTGCGGCGACCGCCCGGCGGCTCGGCCTCCGCCGGTCCCGCGACCGGCGTCAGTCGTCGACCAGGCGGCCGTCGCGGAGGGTGAGGGTGCGGTCGGCCATCTCGATCAGGGCCGGGTCGTGGGTGGCCACCAGGGCGGTCATGCCCTTCGCGTGGACCACCGCCCGGAGCAGGTCCATGATCGAGCGGCCGGTCTCCGAGTCCAGCTGACCGGTCGGCTCGTCCGCGACGAGCAGGTCCGGCTCGTTCGCCAGCGCCCGGGCCACGGCGACCCGCTGCTGCTGCCCGCCGGAGAGCTCGTACGGGCGTTGCGCCGCGTGGCCACCCAGCCCGACCAGTTCCAGCAGCACGGCGACCCGCTGCTCCCGTTCCGCGGCCGGTACCTTGGCCAGCCGCAGCGGCACCCCCACGTTCTCCGCCGCCGACAGGATCGGCACCAGGCCGAAGGTCTGGAAGACGAAGCCCACCGTCCCCCGGCGCAGCGCCAGCAGCTCCCGCTCGCTCGCCGCGGTCACCTCGTGCCCGGCCACCCGGATCCGGCCGGAGTCCGGCCGGTCCAGCCCGCCCACCAGGTTCAGCAGGGTGGTCTTGCCGGCGCCGGAGCGGCCCCGGACGGCGACCAGCTCGCCCCGGCCGGCGGCGAAGGAGACGTCCCGCACCGCATGCACGGCGTGTTCGCCCTTGCCGAAGGTACGGCTCACCCCCTCGACGCGGACCACCTCGTCGGTGGTGGTGACCCGGGCCGGTGCCAGGGAAAGCTGCTCGTTCATGAGTGGTTCTCCTCGGTGTGCGTCCGGTCGCCGGGGCGCACCTCGACGTGGTCGGGTTCCAGGTTGAGCCGGACCCGGTCGCGCAGCGACAGGGCGTCCACGAAGGGCGCCGGCAGCTGCATCCGGCCGGTGCGGTCGAGCACCGCGTACTCCTCGGAGACCAGCTCGGTGCTTCCGTCGGCGGCGACCCGCGCGGTCCGGCGTACCTCGGAGGAGGTCCGGCCGTCGCGGATGGCGACGGTCCGGCGGACCTGGCCAGCGACGGCGTGGTCGTGGGTGACCACCACGATGGTGACGCCCAGCTCGGCGTTGATGGTCCGCAGCGCGGCGAAGACCTCGGCCCCGGTCGCCTCGTCCAGCTCGCCGGTCGGCTCGTCGGCGAAGAGCACCTCGGGGTCGTTGGCCACCGCCACGGCGACCGCGCAGCGCTGCTGCTCGCCGCCGCTCATCTGGCTGGGCTTCCGATTGGCGCAGTAGCCGACGCCGACCAGGTCGAGCAGCTCGCGGGCCCGTTCCCGCCGAGCCCGGCGGGACCGTCCGCCGGCCAGCTTCATCGGCAGCTCGACGTTCTCCAGCGCGGTCAGGTACGGCAGCAGGTTCCGGCCGGTCTGCTGCCAGACGAAGCCGACCACCTGCCGGCGGTACGCCAGCCGCCGCCGGTTCGACAGGGCGAGCAGGTCGTACTCGGCGACCCGGGCGATGCCGGCGGTCGGCGTGTCCAGCCCGGAGAGGATGTTGAGCAGGGTCGACTTGCCCGACCCGGAGGCACCGACGATCGCCACCAGCTCGCCCCGGTCGATGACCAGGTCGAGGCCCTGGAGGGCGACCACCTCCACCCCCTCGGTCTTGAAGATGCGCACCAGGCCGTCGCAGACGATGTGCCCACGCAACCGGTCCCGGCCGCCGGCCCGTTCCGCCGCGCGCTGCGCGGCGCGCTGCTGGAGGGCGGCCAGGTCCGGCACGGCGGACACCTCGGCGGTCGCTGTCATCTCAGCTCTCCTCTCCGAGCCGGAGCACCTCGCCGAGGCGCATCCGGCGGTTGTTCAGGGCCTCCACGGCGACCGCGAAGCCGAGGGCCAGCACGGCGAGGCCCAGCACGCCGGCCACCAGGCCGGGTTCGAAACGCACCGGCACCGCCACCCCGCCGGTGAAGGCGGGCAGGCCGAGCACCGGGGTGAGCAGCACCGGCAGCAGCGCGCCGACCACCGCTCCGGTGAGCACCGAGGCCAGCACGAGCGGGGTCAGCTCGACCAGCAGCAGTCCGCGCCACTGCCGGCGGGACAGGCCCATGGTGCGCAGCCGGGACAGCACCTGCCCCCGGCTGCGCGCCTCGGCGAGCACCGCGAACGCGAGCGCCAGCAGGCCCAGCGCGCCCCCGCCCGCCGCGCCGATGGCGAAACCGAACACCAGCAGCCCGTTCACCCCGCTGCCGCCGAGCTCGGCGCGGACCGCCGTGCGGGTGAGCACCTCCGGCTGGCGGGGCCGGTCCACGCCGGTGAAGCCACCGGACCGCTGGTACTGCCGCTGCCCCTCGTCGACCACCGTGGCCACACCGGCCCGGTCCACCCGGTCCCCGGCGAGCAGGAACCCGGTGGGGGCGAGAGTCGCTGCTGGGCTACTTCTGGTCGCTGATCGAACCCCTCGGCATGGGCCTGATCTACTGGTTCGTCTTCGGCGTGCTCTATTCCGGCGCGACC
>NZ_JBSGJR010000300.1:0-8126 GCF_053605645.1 Micromonospora sp. NPDC003776 | reverse complement strand
CTCCTTGCTGCGGATCGGGGTGTTCGGGTCGAAGCCCGGCACCGAGATGCCGTGCTGCTCGGCCAGGCGCAGGCCGCGCAGGCTCGGCTCGCCCGGCCCACCGTCGGCCACCGCGCCCTCGCGCTCGTCGGCGAAGCCGGCGAGCTGGATGGCCATCTCCTTGAGGGTGCAGAGCCGGGCGCCCCGGGTCGGCATCGGCCGGCCACCGGCGCGCAGCTCGTCGACCACGCCCAGCGCGGTCTGCGCGTCGACGTTGTCGAAGAAGTCGTAGTTGACGGTCATCACCGGGCCGTAGTCGCAGGCCGCCAGGCACTCGGCGTGCTCCAGGGTGATCTTCCCGTCCTCGGTGGTCTCGTCGTGCCCGACGCCGAGGTGCTCGGCGAGGGTGTCGTAGACCTCCTGACCGCCCAGCACGTTGCACATCGTGTTGGTGCAGACGCTGACCAGGTAGTCGCCGGTGGGCTTGCGCTTGTACATGGTGTAGAAGGTGGCCACCGCACCGACCTGGGCCTTGTTCAGGCCGAGCACCTCGGCGCAGAACTCGACGCCGGCCGGGGAGACGTACCCCTCCTCGGACTGGACCAGGTGCAGCAGCGGCAGCAGGGCCGAGCGGGACCGGTCCGCCGGGTACCGGGCGATGATCTCCCGCGCCCGGGCCCTGGTCTCTTCAGTGAAAGCAGTCGTCATCGGTCACATCCACCCATCACGGGGTCCAGCGAGGCGCCACCGGCGATCACGTCGGCGATCAGGCCACCCTCGGCCATCGCCGGGAGCGCCTGGAGGTTGACGAAGCTCGGCTCCCGGTAGTGCACCCGGTACGGCCGCGTGCCACCGTCGGAGACCGCGTGCACGCCCAGCTCGCCACGGGGCGACTCGATGCCGACGTAGACCTGGCCCGGCGGGACCCGGAAGCCCTCGGTGACGAGCTTGAAGTGGTGGATCAGCGACTCCATCGACTGACCCATGATCTTGGCGACGTGCTCCAGCGAGTTGCCCATGCCGTCGACGCCGATGGCCAGCTGCGCCGGCCAGGCGATCTTCTTGTCGGACACCATCACCGGGCCCGGCTTGGCCAGCCGGTCCAGCGCCTGCTCGACGAGCTTCAGCGACTCGCGGATCTCGGCGAGCCGGACCAGGTAGCGGCCCCAGACGTCGCCGTCGGTGTGGGTGGGGACGTCGAACTCGTACGTCTCGTAACCGCAGTACGGCATGGTCTTGCGCAGGTCCCAGGCGAGACCGGCGGAGCGGAGCACCGGGCCGGTGACGCCGAGCGCGACGCAGGCGGTCACGTCGAGCACCGCCACGTTCTTGGTCCGCTCGATCCAGATCGGCTGGCCGGAGAGCAGGTCCTCGTACTCCTTGAGCTTCTTCGGCATCAGCGCCAGGAAGTCGCGGATCTTGCGGATCGCGTCCTCCGGCACGTCCTGCGCCACCCCGCCCGGCCGGACGTACGCGTGGTTCATCCGCAGGCCGGTGATGGTCTCGAAGATGTCGAGGATGTACTCCCGCTCGCGGAAGCCGTACAACATCATGTTGATCGCGCCCAGCTCCATGCCGGTGGTGGCCAGCCAGACCAGGTGCGAGGAGATCCGGTTGAGCTCCATCATCAGCACCCGGATGGTGGTGGCCCGCTCGGTGATGTCGTCGGTGATGCCGAGCAGCTTCTCCACCGCCAGCGCGTACGCCGTCTCGTTGAACAGCGGGGAGAGGTAGTCCATCCGGGTCACGAAGGTGGAGCCCTGGACCCAGTTGCGGTATTCGAGGTTCTTCTCGATGCCGGTGTGCAGGTAGCCGATGACCGAGCGGGCCTCGCGGACCGTCTCGCCCTCCAGCTCCAGGATCAGCCGGAGCACGCCGTGCGTGGACGGGTGCTGCGGACCCATGTTGACGACGATCCGCTCGTCGTTGATCGGGTCCGTGCCCGAGACGACCTGGTCCCAGTCCCCGCCGGTGACGGTGAAGACCTTGCCCTCGGTGGTCTCGCGCTCGGTCGCGTAGTTCGAGGTGGTCACTGGTACGACCTCCGCTTGTCCGGCGGGGGGATCTCCGCGCCCTTGTATTCGACGGGTACGCCCCCGAGGGGGTAGTCCTTGCGCTGCGGGTGCCCCTCCCAGTCGTCCGGCATGAGGATCCGGGTCAGGGCGGGGTGACCGTCGAAGACGATGCCGAACATGTCGTACGCCTCCCGCTCCTGCCAGTCGGCGGTCGGGTAGACGGCGGTGACGCTCGGCAGGTGCGGGTCCTCGGCGGAGACCGCGGCCTCCAGCCGGACCCGACGCCGGTAGGTCATCGAGGTGAGCTGGTAGACCACGTGCAGCCGGCGCTCGTCCGCGCCCAGGTAGTCCACGCCGGACACCGAGGAGCAGAGCTCGAAGCGGAGCGCCAGGTCGTCCCGCATCACCTGACAGACCTCGGCGATCCGCTCCGGGCGGACGTGCAGGGTCAGCTCGCCCCGGTCGACCACGACCTTCTCGATCGCGTCGCCGAACTCGGGGTACGCCTCCTCCAGCGCGTCCCGGACCTCGTCGAAGTAGCCGCCGTACGGCCGGGACGCCTCCTCGATCGGCTTGCGCTGACGGACCAGGCCGCCGTAACCGGAGACGTCGCCGGTGCCCTGGTTGCCGAACATGCCGCGACCGGCGGGGCTGGCCGGCGGGTACTCGGCGGGGGCGGTGCTGCTCGCGCCGGCCGGCGTCACCGGTACCGGTACGCCGCCGTCGTTGTTCTTGTCGTGTGGTGCGGTCACTTCGGGCCCCCGTGTGCGTGGAGGTGGTTCTGCGCCTTCATCCAGTTCTCGATCCGCAACTGCTCCTCGCGCCCCTCGCGGACCGCCCTGGTCCACTCGGCGCGCCGGGCCTTGTCGTTGCGGTACGACGACGGCATCGAGCCGTACGGCACCACCGGCACGTCACCGCGCTCCTTGCGGGCCTCCAGCATCTTGCGGCCGTTCGGGCCCAGCGGCTCGTACATGATCTTCTCGCGGAGCTTGAGGACCGCGTCGATGAGCATCTCGGGGCGGGGCGGGCAGCCCGGCAGGTACATGTCGACCGGGACGACGTGGTCGACGCCCTGCACGATGGCGTAGTTGTTGAACATGCCGCCGCTGCTGGCGCAGACCCCCATGGAGAGCACCCAGCGGGGCTCGGCCATCTGGTCGTAGATCTGGCGCAGGACCGGGGCCATCTTCTGGCTGACCCGACCGGCCACGATCATCAGGTCCGCCTGCCGGGGCGAGGCGCGGAACACCTCCATGCCCCAACGGCCCATGTCGTAGTGCGGGCCACCGGCCGCCATCATCTCGATGGCGCAGCAGGCCAGGCCGAAGGTGGCGCCCCAGACGGACGACTTCCGCGACCAGTTGACCAGCTTCTCGACGGTGGTGAGCAGGACGCCGGAGGGAAGCTTCTCCTCGATGCCCATCTGCCGTACCTCCCTCAGTCCCAGTCCAGGCCGCCGCGCCGCCAGACGTAGGCGTAGGCGACGAAGACCGCGACGATGAACAGGACCATCTCCACGAAGCCGAAGATCGGCAGGGCGTCGAAGGACACCGCCCAGGGGTACAGGAAGATGATCTCGATGTCGAAGACGATGAAGAGCATCGCCGTCAGGTAGAACTTGATCGGGAACCGGCCGCCGCCGACCGGCTGCGGGCTCGGTTCGATGCCGCACTCGTACGCCTCGAGCTTGGCCTTGTTCAGACGCCGGGGACCGGCGAATCGGGCGGCGGCCACGGAGAACAGCGAGAACCCCGCGGCGAGGGCGAAGAGCCCGATGATCGGTGCGTAAGGAGAGAGCGTCATCGTTGTCTCCTGCTCGTCCTTCCCTGACCTCGGCGGTTAGCGAAAATCACACTATTCACGTCCCTCGTGACCTCGGCCGGCGGGGGTCGATCTTTGTCGGTCCCGGGGGCGGCGTCGCCCCCGGAACCGCTGGTCTACACGGCTGGGGCGACCCGCGTCATCGCGTTGATGACCCGGTCCATCGCGTCCCCGCCCCGGGGATCGGTCAGGTTGGCCAGCAGCTTGAGCACGAAGCGCATCAGCATCGGGTGGGGCATGCCGTGCTTGGTGGCCAGCCGCATGACCTCCGGCCGACCGATCAGCTTCACGAAGATCCCGCCGAGCCGGTAGTAGCCGCCGAACCGCGCCTTGAGCTCCTGCGGGTACGCCATCAGCGCCCGCTCCCGCTCGGTGCCGGCCGGCCGGGCGAGTGCCTGCACCGCCACCTCGGCGGCCAGCTCGCCGGACTCCATGGCGTACGCGATGCCCTCACCGTTGAACGGGTTGACCATGCCGCCGGAGTCGCCGACCAGCAGGACGCCGCGGGTGTAGTGCGGGACCCGGTTGAAGCCCATCGGCAGCGCGGCGCCGAGGATCGGCCCTTCCGCGTTGGCCTCGTCGGTCATCCCCCAGTCCTCGGGGGTGTTGGCCAGCCAGTCGGTGAGCAGCCGCCGGTAGTTGGTCTTGCCGAAGGCGGCGGAGGAGTTCAGCACGCCCAGCCCGACGTTGACCCGGCCGTCACCGAGGCCGAAGATCCAGCCGTACCCGGGCAGGAGTGCGTCGTTGCCCTTGGCCCGCAGCTCCAGCCACGACTCCAGGTAGTCGTCGTCGTGCTTGGCGGGCGAGCGGTAGTAGCGGCGGACCGCGACGCCGATCGGCCGGTCCTCCCGCTTGGCCAGCCCGAGGGCGAGCGGGAACCGGCCGGAGACGCCGTCCGCGGCGACCACCAGCGGGGCGTGGAAGGTGGCCGGCTCCTTGTCCGGGCCCACCTCGGCCTGCACGCCGATCACCCGGTCGTCGGCGTCCAGCACCGGACCCATCACGTTCACGCTCGTCCGCAGCTTCGCGCCGGCGGCGACGGCCCGCTGGGCGAGCAGGTCGTCGAAGTCGAGCCGGGTCCGGACCAGGCCGTAGTTGGGGAAGCTGGCCAGATCGGGCCAGTCCAGTTCCAGGCGTACCCCGCCGCCGATCACCCGCAGGCCCTTGTTGTGCAGCCAGCCGGCCTCGGGCGAGGTGTCCACGCCCATCCGGATGAGCTGCCGCACGGCGCGCGGGGTCAGCCCGTCGCCGCAGACCTTCTCCCGGGGAAACTCGGTCTTCTCCAGCAGCAGCACACGCACGCCGTGCCGCGCCAGGTGGTACGCGGTAGCCGATCCTCCGGGACCGGCGCCCACGACGATCACGTCGGCGTCGTTCTCCACCGCGGTCATCTGCGCCTCCTCCCGCATGCTCGTGAAATGCTTCACAAGCCGATCGGGTTGGAGTCTATGACCGGGGTCATACGTGTAGGTGGTGAGGGGTACCTAACTTCCCGGAAACGTGCCGGTCGGAGTCCATTTCGGCCTCACGGACGGGTCGCTTTCGCAGGTCCCAGGCCGGCATCGACCCGGATGGTCTCGGGCAGGTGCTCGCGCAGCGCGCCCCCGGCGGCCCGGTCGAGCGCGGCCAGCACCTCGGCCACCACCTGACGGACGTCGGCGGGATCCGCGCCGGCCAGCTCCTTCAGCTGGGCGATGAGTTCGGCGGCGTCGTCGTCCGTGGCCGCCTGGTCTGGTCCCGTCATGGGGGCGATCTTACGGGGCAAAGTAGACGAAAAACGGATATTCACGAAAGAGGCTGGTTTGCCCGCAGCCGCCGTCGCTCCGGCGGTCAGTCCCGGATCGCCCGGTGCAGCGCCACGACCCCGCCGGTCAGGTTGCGCCAGGCCACCCTGCCCCAGCCGGCCGCGCCGATCCGCGCACCGAGGGCCGCCTGGTCCGGCCAGGCCCGGATCGACTCGGCGAGGTAGACGTACGCGTCGGGGTTGCTGGAGACCGCGCGCGCGACCGCCGGCAGCGACCGCATGAGGTACGACAGGTAGACCGTACGGAAGGCCGGGTTGACCGGGGTGCTGAACTCGCAGACCACCAGCCGGCCGCCCGGCTTCGTCACCCGGGCGAACTCACGCAGCGCCGCGTCGGTGTCGTTGACGTTACGCAGCGCGAAGGAGATGGTCACGGCGTCGAAGCTGGCGTCGGCGAAGGGCAGCCGCAGGGCGTCCCCGGCCAGCAACGGCACCTGCGGGCGGGTCTGCTTCCCGGCCCGCAGCATGCCCAGCGACAGGTCCGCGCCGACCGCGTACGCCCCGGAGTGGGCGAGCTCCTCGGTCGAGACGCCGGTGCCGGCGCCCACGTCCAGCACCCGCTCACCCGGACGCAGGTCGAGCGCCTGCCGGGTGGCCCGCCGCCAGAACCGGTCCTGCCCGAAGGAGAGGACCGTGTTGGTCAGGTCGTAACGGGCGGCCACGCCGTCGAACATCGCGGCGACCTCGTGCGGCTGCTTGTCCAGGCTGGCGCGCTGGCCCTGCGGGGTACGGCTCACCCCTCCACTCTGCCAGCCGGCCCGGGCCCGGCGCCCCCCGGGTACGCCGATCAGCCGGCCTGCGCGCCGGCCACTCGGCGGGACGGTGGACACAGCAGGGGCGGGATGGTGAACCATCCCGCCCCTGCTGCCGTGCGTTATGTGAACGGCCCTCCTGGGCCGATGGAGGACGAGCCTCAGGCGGTCGGCCGCTCGTCAGACGGGGTCACCAGGACCACCCGCCGGCGCCGGGCGACCAGGAACATCGCCCCACCGGCGACGAGCACCGCCGCGCCGATGCCGCCGATCAGGCCGGCCTGCGGGCCGGTCACCGGCAGGCCACCGTTGTCGCCGGCACCCCCGCCGGCACCCCCGCCGGAGCCGCCCTTCGCGGCGACCAGGACAGAGTAGCCGTCGGTGTTGTCCGTGGCGTCCACTTCGGTCGCCGTGACAGCCTCGGCGTTGGCCGGAAGCGCCTTCTCCCCCGCGGCGCGGGAGGTCTGCGCCTCGGCGCCCAGCGCCTCGACAGTCACCTGGCCACCGGTCAGGGCGCCGGCCTTGATGTCCTTGCCGACGGTCAGCAGGTGGTAGAACCGGCCACCGGAGATCAGGTCGTCGCCCTGCTTGTCCTGCGACCACGGGATCAGGTCCAGGTCGCCGTAGGTGCAGACCCGCGAGGTCTTGGCGGCGTTGTCCACGCAACCGGTCTCGGCCTCGGCGAAGGTCACGCCCTTCGGCAGCTTGACGCTGATCTTCAGGCCGGCCGCGGTCGCGTCACCCTGGTTGAAGACCGTGTAGATGAGCTGGCCGGTGTCTCCGGCGTGCAGATCGCCGGTGATCTTGATGTTGTTGCCCTCGACCGTGACGGCCTTGTTCACGTCGTTCGCGATGACGGTCAGGTCGGGGCCGGTGCCCTCGACCTTGACCTTGACGGTCACCTCGTTGTTGGACTCGTCGGGGTCGGTGCCGTCGTGCAGGATGATCGCGCTGATCTCACCGGCGTCACCGGTGGCGGCGCCCTTGCGCTTCAGCGGGAAGCCCCAGTCGACGTCCTCGCCGGCACCCAGGGTGTCGCCCTCGATACCGCAGAGGATCACGCCGTCCTGGCGCGGGTTGCAGCCGGTCTCGTCGATGTCGACCTTGGTGGTGTCCAGCTTGCTGATGTCCAGCCCGACCAGGATGCCCGTGGCGTCGACCTTGCTCTTGTTGAGCAGAGAGACGGTCGTGGTCTTGCCGGGCGCGCCCACCGCGATGGTGGTGCCGGTCGCCTCGATAGCCAGGTCGGCCGAGGTCTCGGCCATGGCCGGCGCGGCGAAGAGGCCGGCGACCAGGATCCCGGCGGCGCCGGTACCGGCGTACGCGAGGAGGCGGTTACGGAAGATCATGGAGGTCCCCCCGTGGGGTTGAGGACGGTACGGGCGGGGACGCTAGCGGCCCGCCACTGACCTCGCCACCCCCCGGGAGGCAGCGGCCTGAGCTGGACGACTAAGAAGGGCTTAAGGATTGCCCGAATTGATATGTCTTGTTGTCCTCGGGCGCGTGCCCAAGGGACTCAAACGGTAACCAAATTGAGACCCGTGAGCTGCGGTCGACGGCTGTTCACGCAGGTCACGGGGGTTGCCGACCGTAACTCTTCGGCAACCGTGAATGCACGGAGACAGGACGGACTCATCCAGCGGAGCGATCGAGCCCAGCAGGGGCGGGATGGTGACCATCCCGCCCCTGCTGTCGTGCGTCATGTGGACGGCCCTCGTGGGCCGATGGAGGACGAGCCTCAGTCGGTCGACT
>NZ_JBSGJR010000299.1:0-8147 GCF_053605645.1 Micromonospora sp. NPDC003776 | reverse complement strand
CGTCGGCGGCGTGGCGGCGGGGGCGCGCCCCCCCCCGCGGGCGGGGCGGGGGGGGCGGGGGTGTCGGGCGGGCCCCCGCCAAAACGTTTGGCGTTGAGCAGGGGCCCCACTTTCACGCGGGGCGTACCTCGGCGAAGTGGCAGGCCGAGGGGTGCGGGTCGGCGGCGCGGAGCACCGCGTGCGGCTCCTGCGTGGCGCAGATGTCCTGCGCCTTCCAGCACCGGGTGCGGAACCGGCAGCCGGACGGCGGGTCGGCCGGGCTCGGCACGTCGCCGGTGAGCCGGATGATGTTCCGGTCCGCCCGGGCGTCCGGGTCGGGCACCGGCACCGCCGAGAGCAGCGCCTGGGTGTACGGGTGAGTGGCCCGCTCGTAGATCTCCTGCTCGGTGCCGATCTCGACGATCTTGCCGAGGTACATCACCGCGACGCGGTCGGAGATGTGCCGCACCACCGACAGGTCGTGCGCGATGAAGATGTACGACAGCCCGAACTCGTCCTGGAGCTGCTCCAGCAGGTTGATCACCTGGGCCTGGATGGAGACGTCGAGGGCGGACACCGGCTCGTCGCAGACGATGATCTCCGGCCGCAGGGCGAGCGCCCGGGCGATACCGATGCGCTGCCGCTGGCCGCCGGAGAACTGGTGCGGGTACCGGTTGATGTGCTCCGGGTTCAGCCCCACCACGTCCAGCAGTTCCCGCACCCGCTGCCGCTTGCTGCCCTTCGGCGCTGCCTCCGGGTGGATGTCGAACGGCTCGCCGATGATGTCGCCGACCGTCATCCGCGGGTTCAGCGAGGTGTACGGGTCCTGCATCACCATCTGCATGTTCCGGCGCAGGCGGCGCAGCTCCGACCCCTTCGCCTTGAACAGGTCCCGGCCCTCCAGGCTGGCCCGGCCGGCGGTCGGCGTCTCCAGCCGCATGAGCAGCCGGGCCAGCGTCGACTTGCCGCAGCCGGACTCGCCGACCACACCGAGCGTCTCGCCCCGGCGCAGCTCGAAGCTGACCCCGTCGACGGCCTTGACCGCGCCGGTCTGCTTCTTCAACAGCACGCCCTGGCTGATCGGGAAGTGCTTGACCAGGTTGTCGACGGAGAGGATGGTCTCGCCGCGGACCTTGGTCGGGCTAGCGGGCGCTGTCATCACGGACCTCCTGCGCGAAGTGGCACGCGCTGGTCCGGCCGTCGCCGAGGACCAGGTCGTGCGGCACCTCGTCCACGCAGACCTGCTGCGCGTACGGGCACCGGGGGTGGAACGGGCAGCCGGAGGGGATCCGCATCAGGTTCGGCGGCAGCCCCTTGATCGTCGAGAGCGCCTGCCCGCGTACGTCCAGCCGCGGGATCGACTCCAGCAGCCCCTTCGTGTACGGGTGGGCGGGCGCCCGGTACAGCGAGCGCACGTCGGCGTGCTCGACGATCCGGCCGGCGTACATGACGGCGATCCGGTCCGCGACGCCGGCGACCACGCCGAGATCGTGGGTGATCAGGATCATCGCCATGTCCAGGTCGCGGCGCAGGTCGGCCAGCAGGTCCATGATCTGCGCCTGGACGGTGACGTCCAGCGCCGTGGTGGGCTCGTCGGCGATCAGCACCTTAGGGTCCAGGGCCAGCGCCATGGCGATCATGACGCGCTGCCGCATGCCGCCGGAGAACTGGTGCGGGTAGTCCCCGAGCCGCTTGGCCGCGGCCGGGATCTTCACCAGGTCCATCAGCTCGACGGCCCGCCGGCGGGCGTCGGCGCGGGACATCCCCGCGCGCTGGCGCAGCGTCTCGCCGATCTGCCAGCCGACCGGGAAGACCGGGTTCAACGCCGACAGCGCATCCTGGAAGATCATCGCGATCTCCTTGCCGCGCACCTGTCGGCGCTGCTCCTCGGACTGCGCCAGCAGGTCCCGGCCCTGGTAGAGGATCTGGCCGGAGCGGACGTGCGCCGGGGGAGTGTCCAGGATGCCCATGATCGCCTGGGCGGTCACCGACTTGCCGGAGCCGGACTCGCCGAGCACGGCCAGGGTCTCACCCGGGTCGAGGTGGTACGAGACCCCGTTGATCACCTTGGCCACGCCCTCCCGGGTGCGGAACTCGACGTGCAGGTCCCGTACCTCGAGCAGGTGGCCACCGGGCGGGGTGGGGGAGGCCGGCGTGGGCCGGACCGCGGACTGGGTCATGAGCGTCACCGGAGCTTCGGGTCGAAGGCGTCGCGGATCGCGTCGCCCAGCATGATGAAGGCGAGCACGGTCAGCGCCAGGAAGGCGGAGGGGACGACCAGCGGGGTCGCGGACTCGCGCATGTGCACCCGGCCGGCGTCGATGTCGATGCCCCACGAGATGGTCGGGGCCTTGAGGCCGATGCCGAGGAAGCTCAGCGTGGCCTCGGCCGCGATGAACGAGCCGAGCGCGATGGTGAGCACCACGATCGCCGGAGCGAGCGCGTTCGGCAGGATGTGCCGCCACATGATCCGGCCGTTGCCGGCGCCGAGCATCCGGGCCGCGGCCACGTAGTCCTGCTCCTTGGCGGTGATCACCGAGGAGCGGACCACCCGGGCCGCCGTGGTCCAGCCGAGCACCGCCAGCACGAAGATGACCGCGAAGAGGCGGACGTTGTCGCTGCTGGTGCTCACCCGCTTGAGCAGCACGATCGCGGCGAGCAGCAGCGGGATGCCGAGCACGATGTCGATCACCCGGGAGAGCACCGCGTCGATCCACCGGCCGAAGTAGCCGGCGAGCATCCCGACGACCAGCGCGATCACGCCGGTGAGCAGCGCGGAGAGCGCGCCCACCAGGAGCGATGCGCGCGCCCCGTAGACCGACCGGGCGTACGTGTCGCAGCCCTGGAAGTCGTACCCGAAGATGGCCCCGCCGGACGGCCCGGCGTGCTGGCGGGAGAGCACGCAGTCGCGCGGGTCGTTGGCGGTGAACAGCGACGGCACCGCGGCCATCGCGGCGACCAGCACGACCAGCGTCAGGCTGATCCAGAAGATCGGGTTGCGGCGCAGGTCGCGCCAGGCGTCGCCGGCCAGGCTGCGCGGCTTCTGGGCCGCGGTGGCCGGGGCCTCCGTGGCCGCCACGGTAGCGAGATCACTCATAGCGGATCCTCGGGTCGAGTACGGCGTACAGGACGTCCACCACCAGGTTGGAGACGAGGTAGACCACGACCAGCACGCTGACGATGCCCACCACCAGCGGGCCGTCCTCGGTGCGGATGCCGCGGAACAGGTTGAAGCCGATACCGGGGATGTTGAACACGCCCTCGGTGATGATCGCGCCGCTCATCAGGTTGCCCAGCTCGACGCCGAGGAAGGTGACCACCGGGATGAGCGAGTTGCGCAGCACGTGCACGCTGACGATCCGCCGCTTGACCAGGCCCTTGGACCGGGCGGTGCGGACGTAGTCGGCGCGCAGGTTCTCCGCCACCGAGGTACGGGTCAACCGCAGCGCGGTGGCCAGCGAGAGCGAGCCGAGCACGATGCCGGGCAGCAGCAGCGCGTACAGGTCCGGCTCGGCGCCGGCGGTCGGCGGGAAGAGCTGCCACTTCACGCCGAGGAGGTACTGGGCCAGCGGGGCGAGCACGATGGTCGGGATGCCGAGCACCAGCAGGGTGAGCACCAGGGTCGAGTTGTCGAAGACGCCGGCCCGTCGGATACCGGCGATGACCCCGGCGGTTACCCCGAAGACGACCGTCACGGCCATCGCGATCAGCGCGAGCTTCACGGTTACCGGCCAGGCGGCGGCGAGGATGTCGCCGATCTGCCGTCCGGTCAGCGACTGTCCCAGGTCACCCTGGAGCAGGTTCCTGAGGTAGTCGAAGTAGCGGTAGAAGAAGCCGCCGACGCCGGTCGCGTCCAGGTGGTACTTCTCGGTCAGGTATGCCCGCTGGGCGGCGGTGACGGGGCGTTCACCCGCGAGCGCCTGGATGGGGTCGCCCTGGCCGGCGAACATCAGCGCGTAGACGATCAGGGTGGTCCCGAAGAAGGCGAGGACCATCTGGAGTAGTCGCCGCAGAACAAAGCGGAACATACTGGAGTCTCTCTACAAAGGGGCGAAGGGTTGCCGGCCCGCGGGTCGGGCCACCGGTGGGTGACCCGACCCGTTCGGCACGGGGGTGTTACTTGACGGCCTCGATCTTCAGCAGGTTGACCCGGTCGAAGAGGTCCACCTCGACGTTCTTGACCTTGGTCGAGTGGCCGAAGTTGTTCTGGCCGTACCGGAGCGGGATCACCGGCATGTCCTGGGCCAGGAGGTCCTCCGCCGCCTGGTACTTCTTGATCGCCTCGTCCTGCGTCGGGGCGCTGGCCCCCTCGGCGAGCAGCTTGTCGAACTGCGGGTTGCTGTAGCCGTAGTAGTTCGACGAGCCGTTGGTGCTGTACAGCGGGCCGAGGTAGTTCTCCATGGACGGGTAGTCCATGACCCAGCCCATTCGGAACAGGCCCACCGGCTGCTTCTGCTTGAGCTTGGTCAGCAGGTCCGCGAACTTCGGCTCGGCGGTGCCGACGCACTCCACGCCCAGGTTGGCCTTGAGCTGGTTGCAGGTGGCGTCGATCCAGTCCTTGTGGCCGCCGTCGCCGTTGTAGGACAGCTCGATCTTCTTCGGGCCGCCCGCGGCCTCGTACATGGCCTTGGCCTTGGCCGGGTCGAACTCACCGGCGGCGCCGATGGTGTCGTCCCGGTAGCCGGCGACCACCGGCGAGACGAACGAGCGGGCCGGCTGCTGCGAGCCCTTGAAGATCGACTTCGTGATCTCCTCCCGGTCGATCGCCATCGAGATGGCCTTGCGCACCTCGGGCTTGCTGAACTCCTTCTGGAAGGTCGGGAAGGCCAGCACCTGGAGCGACGAGGCGGGGCTCTGCTGGAACCGGTCACCGAGGTCGGTCGCCGCGGTGGAAAGGTTCTCGGTCGGGATCTCCTTGATCACGTCCAGGTTGTCCGACAGCACGTCCGCGTACGCGGCCGTCATCTGCTGGTAGATCCGGAACTCCACGCCGTGCACCTTGGGCTGCTGGCCGGGGAAGGCGTCGTACTTCTCCACCTCGACCTTGGCGTCGTGCTGCCAGCTGCCCTTCATCTTGAACGGGCCCTGGCCGATCGGCGCCTGCTCGTAGCCGTCGGCGAGCACGCCGGGGGCGGAGAAGGCCGCCTTGGGCAGCGGGTAGAAGGCGGTGTAGCCGAGCATCGACTTGAAGTCGACGTACGGCTGGGCGAGCGTCACCGTGAAGGTCAGGTCGTCGACCTTCTTCAGGCCGGTCAGCGCCTTCGCCTTCGGCTTCTCGCCCTGCAGGTCCGCGTAGCCGGCGATCTTCTCGAAGAAGTAGCTCGAGTTCTGGCCGTTCGGGGCGTACGCGCCGTAGTTCCAGGCGTCGATGTAGTTGTCGGCGGTGACCTGCTCGCCGTTGTGGAAGGTGTAGCCGGGCTTCAGCTTGATCGTCCAGACCTTGTTGTCCGACGTCGTCACCGACTCCGCCGCCACCTCGTGGGGCTTGTTCGCCTCGTCGTAGTCGACCAGCGGGCTGAACAGGGCGGCCAGCACCTGCGAGCCGCTCGTCTCGTTGGTGTTGGTCGGGACCAGGTGCTGCGGCTCGGCGATCTCGATCCGCACGGCCGCGTTGGGGTCGCTCTTGCCGCCACTGCCGCCCGAGCCGCAGGCCGCGAGGCCCAGGGTCACCGCGAGCGGGAGGGCGGTCCAGGCAGCGAGCCTACGAACACGCATGGGGGCTCCTCATCTCCTCACGCTGCGCAGTCAAGCCCGGCGCTGGGTAACGCTGCGCAACGAGCGGCAACGGTAGGTCACGATCGGCGGTTTCAGCAACGAGAGCGTCGCGATGCGATAACGGAGTGGGGGGCGGAACTTGTCAGGCTGGCGATGTCCTGCTACGTGCAAGCGCCATCATCGCTGCTCAACGCCGATTTCCGGCTTGCCCGACCGGGCCTCGATAGCCGTCTGGGTGCGGCCGCGCGCTTGCTCGCCTGCTGTCCGCTCCGCCCCGGTTGATCATTTGCTGTCCGGCCCGGCCTGTGGGAAATTCCACAGGAGGTAACTCTCGGTGACCAAAGCCACGTAACAGATCGTCACCATTGCCCGTCGTCGTTCCCGGCGGCGCAGGCCGTGAGACGATCCAAGCGTGACGGCGACGATCCTGGACGGCAAGGCGACCGCGGCGGAGATCAAGGACGAGTTGCGGGCGCGGGTCAAGGCGCTGGCCGAGCGGGGCATCGTCCCCGGCCTCGGCACGGTCCTGGTCGGCGCGGATCCGGGCTCCCAGGCGTACGTCAACGGCAAGCACCGGGACTGCGCCGAGGTGGGCATCGCCTCGATCCGCCGCGAGCTGCCCGCCGACGCCACCCAGGAGCAGCTCGACGCCATCCTCACCGAGCTGAACGCCGACCCGGCCTGCCACGGCTACATCGTCCAGCTCCCGCTCCCCGGCCAGCTGGACACCCAGCGGGCGCTGGAGATGATCGACCCGGCCAAGGACGCCGACGGCCTGCACCCAGTCAATCTGGGCCGCCTCGTCCTCGGCTACGACGCGCCGCTGCCCTGCACCCCGCGCGGCATCGTCGAGCTGCTGCGCCGGCACGACGTCGGGCTCAGCGGCGCCAAGGTGGCGGTGGTCGGCCGGGGCAACACCGTGGGCCGGCCGCTGGGCCTGCTGCTCACCCGGCGCAGCGAGAACGCCACCGTCACCCTCTGCCACACCGGCACGCTGGACCTGGCCGCGCACACCCGCGAGGCGGACATCGTCATCGTCGCCGCCGGGGTGCCCGGGCTGCTCACCGCCGACATGGTCACCCCCGGCGCCACCGTGGTCGACGTCGGCATCACCCGGGTGATCGGCGCCGACGGCAAGGGCCGCTACACCGGCGACGTCGACCCCGAGGTGGCGGAGGTGGCGGGCAAGCTGGTGCCGATGCCCGGCGGGGTCGGCCCGATGACCCGCGCCATGCTGCTCACCAACGTGGTCGAGCGGGCCGAGCGGCAGGACTGACCACCCGAGCGGGTCATAACCGTCCGCCCCTGGCCTGAACGGTGCCAGGATGGCTGATACGGTCCGGAAAACCGACTGGTATCAGGGAGTGGGACGACCATGGGTAAGAAGGTCACTGTCGTCGGGGCCGGCTTCTACGGCTCCACCACCGCGCAGCGCCTGGCCGAGTACGACGTCTTCGACACCGTCGTGATCACCGACATCGTGGAGGGCAAGCCCGCGGGCATCGCGCTGGACCTCAACCAGTCGCGCCCGGTCGAGGGCTTCGAGACCAAGGTCGTCGGCGTCACCACCGGCCCCAACGGCGAGGGCTACGAGGCCATCGAGGGCTCGGACGTCGTCGTCATCACCGCCGGCCTGCCCCGCAAGCCGGGCATGAGCCGGATGGACCTGCTGGAGACCAACGCCAAGATCGTCCGCCAGGTCTCCGAGAACGTCGCCAAGTACGCCCCGAACGCCGTCGTCATCGTCGTCTCCAACCCGCTCGACGAGATGACCGCCCTGGCCCAGCTCGCCACCCAGTTCCCGAAGAACCGAGTGCTCGGCCAGGCAGGCATGCTGGACACCGCCCGGTTCACCAACTTCGTCGCCGAGGCGCTGAACGTACCGGTCAAGTCGGTGAAGACGCTGACCCTGGGCTCGCACGGCGACACCATGGTCCCGGTCCCGTCGAAGAGCACGGTGAACGGCAAGCCGCTGCGCGACGCCATGCCGGCCGCCCAGATCGAGGAGCTGGTCGTCAAGACCCGTAACGGTGGCGCCGAGGTCGTCGCGCTGCTGAAGACCGGCTCGGCGTACTACGCCCCGTCGGCCGCCGCCGCCCGGATGGCCAAGGCCGTGGCCGAGGACTCCGGCGACGTCATGCCGGTCTGCGCCTGGGTCGACGGCGAGTACGGCATCTCCGGCGTCTACCTGGGCGTCGAGGCCCAGATCGGCCGTGAGGGCGTCAAGCGGGTCGTCGAGACGGACCTGGACGCCGACGAGCTGGCCAGCCTCAAGGCGGCCGCCGAGGCCGTCCGCGCCAAGCAGGCCGACGTCGCCAACATGTGACCCCGTGACACCCGTGAAAGGGCGGGCCGGCACCGCCCTTGTGGACAGAGGAAAAGATCTTGGAAGGAAGTGGCCCCTCAAGGGGTCCTTTCCTTCCAAGATCTCAAACGGCGTTACTCCGTCGAGG
>NZ_JBSGJR010000298.1:0-8181 GCF_053605645.1 Micromonospora sp. NPDC003776 | reverse complement strand
GTGGCCTCCACGGCTCTGGAGGCCACTCTTTCCGGGAATCAGGCCTGTCGCGCCGGGGCGGCGGGCGGGGGCGGGCCGGGCGGTCGTCGGGGCGTGACACGATGGCCGGGTGAGTGGTGCCGTGCAGGCGGGCTACGCCCCGCCGACCCGTCCCGACCCGCCGGCGCCCGGTCGGCGTTGGTTGCGCTGGCTGGTGCCGGCGACGGTGGCCTGGGCGGTGCTGCTCGCCGGGCTGACCTGGTGGTCGGTGCGGCACGACCCGCCGACCGTGAAGGAGCAGCGCACCCTCGGTGAGGCGGCGCCGGTGGTGGACCGGGCGATGGGCCGCCTGGTGGCCGCGCTCGGCGACGACGCCTGGGAGCTGACCCCGGCGCGGGTGGCGCGGGGCTGCCGCGTCACCCCGCTCTCGCACGGGGCGACGCTGACCCGGGGACTGGACGTGCCGGTGCCCGCCGGCAGCGAGCGCGCCCTGCTGGACCGGGTGGCGCAGCGGCTGCCCGCCGACTGGCGGGCCGGGGTCGCCACCGAGGTCGGCCGTCCCCGGTTGCGGGCCGACGCGGGCGAGTTCGTCGCGATCGACGGGCGCGTGGTCGCCGACGGCCTGGTCCGCTTCTCCGCCGCCAGCGGCTGCCGCCCGGCCGACACCGACCTCGTCGAGCTGCTGCCCGGCTACCCGGCCGGGCCGGAGCTGACCGCGGCGCTACGCGCGCTGGGCCGGGCCACGCCGGACGCGGCGCAGGTCGCGGCTCCCTGCCCGGCGGGTGGGTCGGCCCGGACGGTCAGCGTGACCGCCGGCGCCGTGCCCGCCGCGCTGGCCGCGCTCCGCCCGCTCGGTGCCGTCGTGGTCGACCGCCCCGGGCTGTACGCCTACCGCACCGGCTCCGTCGCCGTCCTGGTCGACACCACGGGCGACCAGCTCCGCCTGGCCGCCTCCACCGGCTGCGCCGGTTGACCCCGGTCGGCCGCCGCCCTGCGCGGCCGCCGCCCGCCGCGGTCCGGTCACTCTGCTGGTCGTGTCCCTCGGCCGGCTGTTCGCCGTCGGTCACTCTTCCGTCGGTCGGCTCCCGCGCCGGCGGTCCACCCGCCGATTGTCCGCCGGCCCGGCGGGGTCAGCGCTCGCGTTCGTGGTCGTGCGGACCGCGGCTACGGCCCAGCGCGTCCACCCGGCCCCAGCGGCCGGGGATGTCGAGCAACTCGACCCGGCCCATCCCGTCCGGCACCGCCGGGTCGATGATCAGGTGCTCGCCCTGCGGCTCCAGGCCCAGCATGACCCGCAGCAGCAGCAACGGCGTGCCGGCGGACCAGGCCTGCGGGCTGCACGCGGTCGGGTACTGCACCGGGTAGTCGGTGAGGTCGCGTTCGTAGCCGGCGAACGCCTCCGGCAGCCGCCCCTGGAAGAAGCGGGACGCGTCGAGCATCGCCGCGCAGATCCGGCCGGCCTCCTCCCGGAAGCCGTACTTCCACAGGCCCCAGGCGATGATCGAATTGTCGAACGGCCAGACCGTGCCGACGTGGTAGCCGATCGGGTTGTACCGGCCCTGATCGTCGCCGAGGGTCCGTACCCCCCAGCCGGAGAAGAGCCGCGGCCCGAGCAGGTGCCCGGCGATGGTGGCCGCCCGTGACTCGTCCACGATGCCGCTCCACAGCAGGTGGCCGATGTTCGAGGAGAGGGCGTCCACCTGGCGCCCGTCGGGGTCCAGCGCCAGCGCGTAGTACTCCCGGTCCGGGATCCAGAAGTCCCGGTTGAACTGCTCCTTCAACGCCGCCGCCTCGCGTTCCAGCTGATCGGCGTACCCGGGGTCGTTCCAGAAGGTCCGGGCCAGTCGCGCGCCGCGCAGCTTGGCGTCGTACGCGTATCCCTGCAGCTCACAGGTGGCCCGGGGGAAGTCGGGGAGCCGGCCGTCGGAGTACGAGATCGAGTCCCAGGAGTCCTTCCAGCACTGGTTCTGCAGCCCGGTCTCCGGATTGCGGGTCAGGTACGAGACGTAGCCGGTGCCGAGCAGGTCCCCGTAGCTGTCGATCCAGGCCAGCGCCGCCCGGGTCTCGTGCTCCAGCATCCGGACCAGCTTCCCGTCACCGGTCCACCGCTCGTACTCGTCGAGCAGGATCACGAAGAGCGCAGTCGAATCGGCCGAGCCGTAGTACGGGGAGTGCGGCTGCTCCTCGAAGCCGGCGGTCTCGCCGTAGCGCAGCTCGTGCAGGATCTTGCCCGGCTCCTCGTCCCGGAAGTCGTCCAACCGGCTGCCCTGGAGACCGGCCAGCATGAGGATCGTCGGTGGCACCAGCTCGGGCAGGAACGGCAGCACCTGGAGCGAGGTGAAGATGCTGTCCCGCCCGAACAGCGTCATGAACCAGGGCAGTCCGGCGGCGAGCAGCCGTACGCCGAGCGTGATCGACTCGTACCGGAGGGCGGCGAGATCGTTCAGGCTGCGCCGGTAGGCTCCGGCCAGCGGCTGGCAGTCGCAGCCGAGCTTCGGGGCCTGCGCGATCAACTCGTCCTGCTCGGCATGGATGGCCGCGACCGAGCGGTGCCCACCGACCGGGAGGGTGTCCCGGATGTCCTCGCCCCGGGCGCCGTAGATGACCGTGGTGATGTGCAGCCGGGTGGTCCACTCGCCGTGCGGCCCGACCCGGATCCGGAAGGTCATGCCGCTCTCGTCGATGTCGGCGGGGGCGGTCGTGGTGATCACCGCTTCCCGGTGGAACGCCTCCCGGCGGTAGGTGAGCCGGAGTTCGTTCTCCCCGACCGTCGGCGTGGTCCGGCCCTTCTTCTGCCGCTTGTGCTTGATCTCGAACAGGTCGGCGAAGTCCGAGCCGACTTCCAGCCGCAGGCTGAACTCGACCTCCTGCTCGGCGTGGTTGAGCAGGGTCAGCTCCTCGTCGAAGCTGCCGCCGATCGACCGGCTCCGGATCAGCGAGACCTTGGCGTCCAGATAGTGCGTCGGTTCGCCGGGAACCATGAAGAAGCGCGTGCGGTAGGACTGCGAGTCGTCGATGGAGAGGGCGTGCAACCGCTCCCCGTTGAGGGTGAGGATCCAGGTCGAGATGAACCGGGTGTCGAAGGAGAAGAGCCCGGTGGGGAAGTCGAAGGACGGCTCGATGTTGCCGCGCCGGTCGCTGACCAGGAACGTGTTGCCGTCCAGGATGCTGACCCGCTCCTTCATCCTGCCCGTCCGAGGTGCTCGCGGGCGGTCTGCCGGGGATCCCGGGTGCCGGGCGGGTCGGGGAAGAACCGGCGGAGGAGCAGGAACAGCCCCACGTTGCCGCTGAAGGTGGCCTCGTTCCGGAACAGCGCCGCCATGCCGGCCTCGCGGCCGGCGGTCAGTTCCTCGAACAGCTTCCCGCTGACGGTGAAGGTGGCGTCGGCCGGCCGCTCCTGCTCCCGGCCCACCCGGGCCGTGCCGGGACCCAGCTCCACGTACCAGTGCTCGGTGCGGTTGCCGCTGGTCAGGTCGATCTGGAGGAGGCCGGTGGTCGGGCCGCGCAGCACCGCCGGGGCACGCGCCGGCAGTGACGCGAAGAACCGCTCGATCGCCTCGCCCACATCCGAATGGTAGGCAGCAGTCGGAAATACCGGGTCAATATCGGCGGGCCGCTCAGCACGAACATTTCGGGCGGGCGGGCCGACTGCCCTCAGTAGACGAGCGCCTGCGCTCCCTCGGCCATCGCCTCCTCGACGAAGACCGCCGCCCCGGCGATGCGTACGCCGGGGATGACGTCGTCCTGGCCGATGTCGCGGCGGGCCGCGCACTGCGTGCAGGCGGTCACCTTGCCGGTGGCCAGGATCACGTGCAGCAGCTCGGCCAGCGGCGCGGAGTGCGGCAGCTCGAAGTCCTGTGCCCGCCCGGGCAGCGCGAACCAGGTCGACTCCCCGGTCAGCCAGAGGGACACGTCGACACCGGCGGCGGCCGCGGTGGCGGCGACGGTGAAGGCCTGGGCGCAACGCTCGGGGGCGTCGGCGCCGGCGGTGGCCTTGACGACCAGAGTGCGGGCCATGTCGCCCAGCATAGGATGGCCGGGATGGTTACCGAGATCGGGTTCGTCAGCCTGCTGGTCGCGGGCCTCGGCGCGCTCGCCGGTGGCCTGGTCTACCTCGCTGTTCGCATCTCGAGAGGAAAATGGTGAGCGAGAATCCGCTGCAGCCGCCGTGGCTGAACGCGCCGCCGGTCGACCCGTACCCGTACGAGGAGAGCCACGACCTGCGCGTCGGCCCGAAGCTGCACCGGAGCCTGGACGGGCTGCTGCCGTACATCGGGGTGTGGCGCGGGCGCGGGCGGGGCGGCTTCCCCACCATCGAGGACTTCGACTACGCGCAGGAGATCCGGATCAGCCACGACGGGCGGCCGTTCCTGTTCTATGAGTCCCGGGCCTGGATCCTCGACGAGGAGAGCCGCCCGGTCCGGCCGGCCGGCCGCGAGGTGGGCTGGTGGCGTCCGGTGATGGACGGCGACCGGGTCACCGACGAGCTGGAAGCGCTGATGAGCACGCCGACGGGCGTGATGGAGCTGCACATCGGCAAGCGCACCGGCACCCAGATCGAGTTCGCCACCGACGCGGTGGTCCGGACGGCCACCGCCAAGGAGGTCACCGCCGGCGCCCGGCTGTTCGGCATCGTCGAGGGGGCCCTGCTCTACGCCCAGGAGATGGCCGCCATGGGCCACGCCCTGAGCCCCCACCTCTCCGCCCGCCTCACCCGCGTAGCCGGCTGACCCCCGCGGAAGCGCCCGCTGAAGCGCCGTTGATCAAGGAGTTTGCGTCTCCGAGGAGATCAACTGTGACGCAAACTCCTTGATCAACCGGACGGGGCTCCGGCCGAACTATGATCGGACGGTGTCCGAATCCTCCCTGGCGGAACTGCTCCGCTCCCGTGGGCTGCGGCTGACGGCGCAGCGGCAGCTGGTCCTCCAGGCGGTCATGGAGCTGGGGCACGCCACGCCGGAGCAGGTGCACACGGCGGTCCGCGAGGTCGCCGCCGGGGTCAACATCACCACCATCTACCGGACGCTGGAGCTGCTGGAGCGGCTCGGCCTGGTGACGCACACCCACCTGTCGCACGGCTCGCCGACCTACCACGCAGCGGGCGAGCACCAGCACGTACACCTGGTCTGCCGGGAGTGTGGCGCGATCGACGAGATCGAGCCCGAGCTGCTCCGCCCGCTGGCCGACCAGTTGGCCGCGCAGCGGGGATTCCAGGTCGACATCGGGCACGTGGCGCTCTTCGGCGTGTGCGGCCAGTGCGAGAACGGGGGACGTGAATGATCGACATCGCGGGCGCGGTGGCCACCGACGCGATCGACGAGGAGACCCGGGACCAGCCCGAGCCGGCCCACCGGGCGGCCGGGGTGGGTCCGGTGGCCGCCCACTACGGCGACCCGATGCGCGAGCAGCGCACGCTGGCCACCGGGGTCGGCCTGGTGGACCGCTCGCACCGGGGCGTGGTGGCGGTGCCCGGCGAGGAGCGGATGAGCTGGCTGCACACGCTGACCAGCCAGCACCTCGCCGCGCTGCGCCCGTGGCAGGGCACCGAGCTGCTGGTCCTCTCGCCGCACGGCCACGTGGAACAGCACGCCATGGTGGCCGAGGACGGCGAGACCACCTGGCTGGACACCGAGCCGGGGATGACCACCGGCCTGCTGTCGTACCTGGAGAAGATGCGGTTCTTCAGCAAGGTGGAGCCGCGCGATGCGACCGCCGATCATGCCCTGCTCTCGCTGGTCGGGCCGGAGGCCACCGGCGCGCTCGACACCCTCGGGGTCACCGGCCTGGCCGCGCCCGACGTGGTCGGGGTGCCGGGTCCGAAGTTCCGCTCCGGCGAGCTGCCGTCCCGACCCACCGTGGTGTACGACGTGAAGCCGCTGCCCGGCGGCGGTTGGGCCCGTCGGGTGGCGCTCGGCGTGGACCTGCTGGTGCCGCGGGAGGCGATGACCCAGGTGGTGGACGAGCTGCGCGGTGCCGGGGTGCCGGTGGCCGGGTTGTGGGCGTACGAGGCGATCCGGGTGGCCGCTCGGCGCGCGCGGGCCGGCGTGGACACCGACCACCGGACGATCCCGGCCGAGGTGGAGCTGATCGCCCCGGCCGTGCACCTCGACAAGGGCTGCTACCGGGGCCAGGAGACGGTGGCCCGGGTGCACAACCTGGGCAAGCCGCCGCGCCGCCTGGCCCTGCTGCACCTGGACGGGGTGACCACCGACCAGCCGCCGGTCGCCGGCACGCCGGTGACGCTGGATGGCCGCGCGGTCGGCTTCGTGGGCACCGCGGTGCACCACTACGAGCTGGGGCAGATCGCCCTCGCGGTGGTCAAGCGCAACGTCCCGGACGACGCCCGACTGATGGTCGGGGAGGCGGCCGCCGCGATCGATCCGGCGTAGCGGGTGGAAGGCGGGAAGTTTTCCGCCGCGATGAGCTGGCGTCGGGGATTCTTCCGTCCGGAGGGCCTCCGGTCTAGGATCCGGGCATGACCACAGGGACGTTGATCACGGTTGCCCCCACCGGCGCGGAGTCGGCCAAGGCGGAGGTGCCGGCGCTGCCGGTGACCCTCGACGAGCTGCTGGTGACCGCCAAGGAGTGCGAGGCGCTCGGCGCCTCCGTGATCCACGTCCACATCCGGGACGACGAGGCGAAGCCCACCCTCGACCAGGGCCGGCTGCGGGAGACCGTGGCCGCGCTGCGGGAGAGCACCGACCTGATCGTGCAGCTCTCCTCCGGCGGCGCGGTGACCGACCCGGAAGCCGACCGGCTGGCCGTGCTGGACGCCGGCCCGGACATGGCCTCCTGCACCATGGGCACCGTCAACTTCGGCGACGACGTCTTCATGAACCGGTGGGAGTTCATCGTCGACCTGCACACCCGGATGCAGGAGAAGGGTGTCGTCCCCGAGTACGAGATCTTCGAGCTCGGCCACCTCACCGCCCTGCAGCGGCTGCTCGGCAAGTACGGCCTGCCGCACGGCGGCCACGTGCACGTCGACTTCGTGATGGGTGTGCCGGGCGGCATGCCGGGCACCACGGCCACCCTGGTCGCCGCCCAGCAGATGCTGCGCGACCTGCCCGAGGGCACCACGTTCTCGGCCACCGGGATCGGCCGCAGCACCATCCCGGTGCTTTTGGCGTCCCTGTCGGCCGGCGGCCACCTCCGGGTCGGGATGGAGGACACGGTCACCTACGCCAAGGGCCGGCCGGTGGAGTCCAACATGCAGCTGGTCGCCCGCGCGGTCGGCTTCGCCCAGCTCGCCCAGCGCCCGCCGCTGACCACCGCCGAGGCCCGGGCGCTGCTCGGTCTGTAAGCGACGCCCCGCCCGGCACCCCTGTACGCCCTCGGCCGCCGCCGCTGGTCACCCCGCTGCCGGACCCGCCGGGCCCCTCGGTACCGTCCACTGCGTGGGAAAGACGTACGAGGGCGGCGTGCCGCTCGCCGAGGTGGTCCGGTCCGGGTTCGTGGAGGGCCTGCACCGGGGTTCCGTGGTGGTGCTCGACGCCACCGGCACGCCGGTGGCCGGGGCGGGGGACGGCACCTCGCCGATCTTCCCCCGGTCGTCCAACAAGCCGATGCAGGCGATCGGGATGCTCCGGGCCGGCCTGCCGCTGACCGACCCCGCCGACGTGGCGCTGGTCTCGGCGAGCCACGCCGGCGAGGAGTTCCACGTCGAGCGCGTCGGTGCCCTGCTGCGCCGGGGCGGACTCGACGAGGAGGCCCTGCACTGCCCGCCGGACCTGCCGGTCGGGGAGGCAGCGCGGGAGGCGGTGCTGCGGGCCGGGGGCGGGGCGCGGCGGATCCAGATGAACTGCTCCGGCAAGCACAGCGGGATGCTGCTCACCTGTCTCGCGGCCGGCTGGCCGCTGAACGGCTACTGGCTGCCCGAACACCCGCTCCAGCAGCGGCTGACCGCCGCGATCGAGGAGTTCACCGGCGAGTCGGCGGCGGCCGTCGGGGTGGACGGCTGCGGCGCGCCCGTGCTCGCCGTGTCGCTGACCGGTCTGGCGCGGGCGTACCTGCGACTGGTCTCCGCCGAGCCGGGCACCGTGGAGCGGACCGTGGCGGACGCGATGCGGACGTTCCCGGAGCTGGTGGGCGGCACCCAGGCCGACGACACCCGGCTCATGCGGGGCGTACCCGGGCTGCTGGCGAAGGTCGGCGCAGAGGGGGTCATCGCGGCCGCGGTGCCGGGGTTCGGCGCGGTCGCAC
>NZ_JBSGJR010000297.1:0-8193 GCF_053605645.1 Micromonospora sp. NPDC003776 | reverse complement strand
GCCCGCGCGGCGCGGGCGACCACCTCGGCGGGGGTACGCGGCTCAGCCAAGCCGGGCCCGGAAGAGTTCCAGCGTGCGGGCCCAGGCGGTGGCGGCGGCCCGCTGGTCGAAGTGCTCCGGCCGGTCCTCGTTGAAGAACGCGTGCGCGGTGCCCGGGTAGTCGTAGGTCTGGCAGCTGCCGCCGGCGGCCTCGATGGCCCGCCGGACGCTCTGCACCCCGTCGGCGGTGGAGGTGCCGTCCGCTTCGGAGCAGTGGATGAGGGCCGCCTTGCCCGCGTAGTCGGCCCAGTCGGCGCTCATGCCCTCCCAGGGCAGCCGAGGGTAGAAGCCCGCGGTGGCGACGATCCGCTCGGAGAACGTCCCGGACCACAGGGCCAGGCTGGCCCCGGCGCAGAACCCGGCGCAGCCGATCTTGCCGGCGACCTCGGGGCGGCCGGCGAGGAACTCGGCGGCGGCGGCGATGTCGCTCGCCGCCTCGTCCATCTGGGTGCTGTTCAGCATCTGCCGGGGCTCATCCGGCTTGCTGGCCGGACCGCCGTGCCGGAAGTCCGGCGCGAGCGCGACGAAGCCCGCCTCGGCGAACCGGTCCACCACCGCGCGTACGTGGGGCACCAGACCCCACCAGTCCTGGATGACGATGACCGCCGGGCTGGCCGCACCGCCGGAGGGTATCGCGAGATACCCCTCGCTCGTCCCCCCGTTGCCGGTGAAGCTCACCATCTCGCCCATTGCCCCGTCCTCCTAGCGGTCAGTCATCGTTGGCTGGTCGCCCAGTGGGCGTTACGTGCGGGTAGCCTGCCACGCCGGTCACGGCCCGGGGAAGACGCGCGACGAGTGGCATTCACCTCCCGTTCGCCGGCCCGGACACGACGACGGCGCGGGCCGGGCGGCCCGCGCCGTCGTGGCGGCTGGTGGGATCAGGCCTTCTTGGTCAGGCAGAGCAGGTAGAACTTGCCCCCGCTCCGCTCCGGGCCGGAGAAGACGTAGCCGTCGTCCCCCTCCTTGAAGTACTGGTCGCAGGCGTCGCCGGAGCGGGCCTGCGCCTCGGTCTGGTGGTCGACCCGGCCGACCACGTTGTACGCCGCCTCGGTCGAGGTGCACTCGACGACCTTGGCGCTGTCGACGTCCTTCTCCTGACCCTCGGCCACCTCGGGCAGCTGGGCGATGCACTCGCCGGCCTTGGCCTGGACGGCGTCGTCACGCTGCTCCCAGAGGTGCAGCGCGCCCTTCGCGGCACCGACGGCCACGACGGCGGCGAGGAGACCGACGACGCCGAGCACCTTCCGCCCCTTGGTCTTGCCGGGCTGCGCCGGCGGCTGCTCCGCCACGGCCGGGTCGGCCGGGCCGGGCGGTGCGGCGGGGGGCGGTGCGACCTGCTCTGACACTGGTGTTCCTTTCGAGGGGTGCGGGGCAGACGACACCGTAGCGATCTTGTCCGCGTCTCTCCCTCATCCGTTCAGCCAGTTCCCAGCTTCGGCCGCCACCAGCGGTTTGCCGACGCCTGCCCGGGCGGGCTCAGCGGGTCGGCAGCGGAGTCGGCGCGGGGGACTCGGAGGTGACCGCCGGCCCGGGCGTGGCGGTCGCGCCACCGGTCGGCGCCGGGGTCGTGGCCGAAGCGCTCGCGGTCGGCGCGGGCGGCACCGCCGACGGCGCTGGCGGCCCGAAGGGCGCCTGCTCCGGGCAGTACGGGTAGACGTTGCGGGGTGGCGGCACGACCCCGCGCCCGTCGACGCAGGCGGGCCAGCCGAGCTTGATCGGTACGCCGTTCTGGTCGAAGAGCCGGGCATTGCGGACCAGCCGGCCCTGCTCGTCGTAGACGAAGACGTCCTGGATCGAGTCGTACCGGTTGTCGACCCGGACGCCCTCGTAGCCGCGGAACTCGTCGGAGTTGGCGTGCTGGTCCACGTTGACCAGTGCGGCGAAGGCGAAGAGCAGCAGGGCCGCCGTCCCGAACCGCAGCAGCCGCCGCGGCCAGCCCCGGAAACCGGCGGACCGGCGGCCGAGCCAGAGCGAGGCGAGGACCGCGCCACCGAGCAGGAACAGGCCGGCCAGCACGCTGCCGTCGAGCCGGGGCAGCAACCCCGACGGCTCGCCGAGCGCGGCGGAGACCAGCAGGGCGGCGAGCCAGCCGCGCAGCAGCCACCAGGCCGGACGCAACGGGCGCAGGAACGTGCTCACCGAGGGGTGCCCGAGAAGGGGCCCGAGCTGGACGTCGAGGCGGTGCAGCTGGGCGGCGGCCCGCGCCCGCCCGGCGGTCAACCGCCGGTTGAGGGTCGCCCGGCCCGGGCCGCCCTCGGCACCGGCCGCGGCCCGCAGCTCGGCCGCGTACGCCTCCGGCTCACCGAGCCGGTCGACCAGCGTGCCGTCGGTCTCGGCGGCCACCTCGGCGAGGTGCTCCGGCAGATCCTCGGTCAACTCGTCGCGGGCGGCGGGTGGCAGGTCGGCCAGGGCCGCCCGCACCCGGTCGACGTAGTCCGCGATCTCCTGCCCCGTGACGGTCATGCCGCCATCCCCCGATCGTCGAGCAGTGCGTCCATGGTGGTGGCGAAGGAGCGCCAGGTCTTGCCGGAGCGGGCGAGCTGGTCCCGGCCGGCGGCGTTGAGCGCGTAGTACTTGCGGTGCGGACCGGACTCGCTCGGCACCACGTACGTGGTCAGCAGGCCGGCGGCGAAGAGCCGACGCAGGGTGCCGTAGACCGAGGCGTCGCCGACCTCCTCCAGGCCCGCCTCGCGCAGCCGGCGGAGGATGTCGTAGCCGTAGCCGTCCTCCTCGCGGAGCACGGCCAGCACGGCCAGATCGAGCACGCCCTTGAGGAGCTGTGTCGTATCCACGCCTGGCACACTAGTGCGCATTGCGGAGTACCGTCAAGAAAACAGTAGCTCTTCCCCCAGCAGCGCGTCGTAGGGTCGGAAACATGTCGTGGAGCAGCTACGCATCGTTCCTGGTCTTCGCCGCGGTGCTGATCCTCATCCCGGGGCCGGACTTCGCCGTGGTGACCCGCAACACCCTGGCCGCCGGCCGACGCCGCGGCCGGTGGAGCGCGATCGGCGTGACCGCCTCCAACGCGGTCCAGGGCGTCGCCGCCGCGGCCGGCCTCGGCGCGCTGGTCGTCCGCTCCCAGCCGCTGTTCGAGACCATCCGCTGGGCGGGCGTCGGGTACCTGGTCTACCTGGGCGTCCAGGCCTGGCGGTCCGCCTGGCGCGGGGACTACGCGCCGCTGGCCGGCGACGGCCCCGCCGCGCCGGGTCAGGCGCTGACCGGGTTCCGGCAGGGCTTCCTGTCCAACATCACCAACCCCAAGGTGCTGGCGTTCTACCTGGCCGTCCTACCCCAGTTCGTCGGCGGTCCGGCACCGCTTGGGGTGCTGCTGGCGTACGCGCTCACCCACGCCGTGCTCAGCCTGGCCTACCTGCTGGTCCTGGTCGGGGCGCTCAACCGGGCCCGGGACCTGCTCTCCCGACGGCGGGTCCGACGCTGGCTGGACGGGCTGACCGGGTTCGCCCTGCTCGGCTTCGGCGCCCGCCTCGCCGCCGAACGCGCCTGAGCCGCCGCTCAATCCGCTACTTAAATTTCCCTTATGACCCCTGCTGGTCAGCGCAAAAGATCGGTACCTTGCCCGGATGCGACACATCGGAACGGTGATCGCCGCAGCGGTCGTGGGTCCGCTGGCCTGGGTCCTCTTCGCCCTCGGCCAGGACCGGTCGGCGCAGGCGTACGCGCACGCACAACAGGGCACCGCGGCCAGCGGTGACTTCGCCCGACCCGCGCTGGTGCTGGCGGCGGCCGGGCTCCTCCTCGGGCTCATCGCCACGCTGCGGTTCTCCCCGCTGGGCGCGACGCTGACCGGCCTCGGCTACTCGGCCACCTACCTCGGTCTGCTGGTCAGCCCGTCCGCGATGATGGGGCTGCTCGACCGCAAACTGACCCTGGACGGCCACCAGGTCGACCTGGCGGCCCCGCTGCGGACCGGAACGGCGCTGCTGGTCGGCTCGCTGATGCTCGTCGGCGTGGTGAGCATCCGCCGGTGGCAACGGTGGCCGCAGCCCGCGAACGAGGCCCCCGCGGCACTGCCGCCGGACGAGATCCTCCCGTCCGTGACGCGACCGGACCGCCCGCTCGGCGTGGACGGCCTCGGCCTGGGCACGCCGGAGCCGGAACTGGTACGGACCGGTGGTTCGGACTGGGCCGGCACCATGGCAGGCGGCACGACGCCGGCCGGCACGATGGCAGGCGGCACGACGCCGGCCGGCACGATGTCCGACGGCGCGGACCGGTTCGCGCGCCGGTCGTCGAGGTGAGCCGCCGCCGCACCGTCACTCGTGGTGCCGGGTCACGTTGATGACCACCCCGTTGGGGTCCCGGACGAAGAACCGGCGCAGCCCCCACGGCTCGTCGGTCAGCGGATAGACGATTTCCGCACCGGTGGCGACACAGCGGTCGTACACGTGGTCCACGTCGTCCACCTCGATCGACACGTCGGGGTGGACGCCGGCCTTGACGTCCAGTTTCATCACCGAGAGCTGGACCTCCCGGGTGTCGCCACCGAAGAAGAGGATCCAGTCGAGCCCGTCACCGCCACCGAGCCCGATGAGGTCCTGATAGAAGCGGCGACTCGCCTCGAAGTCGTCGGAGAGGATGTTTGGCTTTATCCGCCTGACCGCCATCTGCCGACCATAGGCGACGCCGGCCGGACGTGAGGCCGGACAAGACCGGCCCGAAGGTATAGCGGACGCTGTACTGCGGACGTGGTGGCAGCAGGCGAATGGGACGTCTACCTGGTCGACGAGGTGCGGCAGTGGATTGCCACCCTCGATGTCAACACGCACGCCCGCGTTGTTCAGGCGATCTCCTTGCCGAGCACGGACCAGGCCTCGGGCGACCGCTGGTCGACACCATCCACCGCTCGTCGATGGCCAACTTGAAGGAACTGCGGCCGGGCAGCGTACGTATCCTCTTCGCATTCGACCCCGTGGCGTTCCAGCATCCTGCTGGTGGCAGGCGACAAGTCGGGCCAGTGGAATGCCTGGTACCGAAACGCCGTGCCGCTCGCCGAGCAACGCTACGAGCTCTATCTGAAGGAACGAGCACGACAGGAGGGGGGAAGCATGAGCGACTACTCGCGGTGGCAGGACATCCGCGCCGAGCACGTCGCGCGGGCCGGTGGGGATGAGGCTGTCGAGGCGGGCAAGCAGGAACTTCTCGCCGAGGTCATCGGACACCGACTGGCTGAGGTGCGCCGCGCGCGCGGGCTGACCCAGCAGCAGGTGGCCGACCGGATGGGCGTCACGAAGGGGCGCGTCTCGCAGATCGAGCAAGGCAAGATCTCCGGCCAGGAGGTCGTGGCCCGCTTCGCCGCCGCCCTCGGCGGCCGGTTGCACCAGGCCATCTACTTCGACGACGGCGATATCGCCGCCATCGCCTGAACAGCCCGACGTCGGCGTCCTCGTCAGTTGACGCCGTGGAGCTCAGGCCAGGGACCAGGCGATGCCGTCGAGGATGTCGTGCTCCGAGGCGACCACCGAGGGCATCCCGGCCCGCTCCATGATCACTCGCAGCACCAGCGCGCCCGCACCGATCACGTCGGCCCGGCCCGGGTGCATCACCGGGATGGCCAGTCGCTGCTCGCGGGTCTTCGCCAGCAGGTCGGCGGTGACCTCGGCGACCTGCTCGTACGACACCCGCGCGTGGTGAATGCGCGCCGGGTCGTACTCCCGCAGCCCCTGCGCGATGGCGACCACGGTGGTGACCGACCCGGCCAGACCGACCAGGGTGGCGGCCTCGCGGCCCGGCACCGCCTCCAGCGCCCGGTCCACCGCGACGGCGATGTCGGCCTGCGCGGCGGCGATCTCGTCGAGGCTCGGCGGGTCGCCGTGCAGGTGCCGTTCGGTCATCCGGACGCAGCCGATGTCCATCGAGACGGCCGCCCGCACGCCGGCCTCGCGGGTCCCCACCACGAACTCGGTGGAGCCGCCGCCGATGTCGACCACCAGGTACGGTGGCTCGGCGTCGGCGGGCAGGCCGCGGACGGCGCCGGTGAACGAGAGGCGGGCCTCCTCGTCGCCGGTGACGACCTCGGGGGCCACGCCGAGGGTCTGCTCGACCATGTTCCGGAAGTCGGCCGCGTTCGCGGCGTCCCGGGTCGCCGAGGTGGCGCACATCCGTACCCGATCGGCGCCCAGCTTCTCGATCTCCGCCGCGTAGTCGGCGAGCGCGACCCGGGTGCGCTCGATCGCCTCGGGCGCGAGCCGGCCGGTCCGGTCGACGCCCTGGCCGAGCCGGACGATCTCCATCCGCCGGCTGACGTCGGCCAGCGGTGCCGCCGGCCCGGCGGACGGGTCGGGCAGGTCGGCGACCAGCAGTCGGATCGAGTTGGTCCCACAGTCGATGGCAGCCACGCGCGTCGTCACGGCTGCCACCCTACGGCAGCCGGGTGGACCGGAAGCCGCGGTCGCCGGGCAGCCGCGGCCGGATTGCGGCGATCCCGCCCCACCGTGCGGTCAGCCGGCCCGGCGGTTCCGGCGAGGGACGACAGGACCGATCGAGTGGCATGTCTGACAGACATATTCATGTCGCAGAGACATGGCGGTCCCACGCTCACCCGCTCCTGGCCCGGTCAAGCGGCGGTCAGAGCCGCAGCAGCATGCGGGTGTTGCCGAGCGTATTCGGCTTGACCCGTTCCAGGTCGAGGAACTCGGCCACACCCTCGTCGTACGAGCGCAGCAGCTGCTCGTAGACCGGTTGCGGCACCGGCGCGCCGTCGATCTCGCGGAAGCCGAACGAGCCGAAGAAGCGGGTCTCGAAGGTCAGCACGAAGATCCGCGCCACGCCGATCTCACGGGCCGCGTCGATCAGCTCGCCGACGATCCGGTGCCCGAGCTTGCGGCCCCGGCAGGCGGGATCCACCGCGACCGTGCGGATCTCGGCCAGGTCCTCCCACATCACGTGCAGCGCGCCGCAGCCGACCACCGTGCCGTCCGGGGTGACCGCCACCCGGAACTCCTGCACGTCCTCGTAGAGGGTGACGGTCGCCTTGCTGAGCAGGCGACGGTCGTCCGTGTACGTGTCGACCAGCCGTCGGATGCCGCGGACGTCCCCGGTCCGGGCCCGACGGACGGTGATCTCGTCGGCGGCGGTCATCTCAGTCCGCCGCCGGGACGTCGACGCACGGGCCCGTCGCCCACCACTTCTCCACCAGCGCGAGGGTCTCGTCGCCGAACGGGTTGACTCCCGGGCCGGCGGCGAGCGCGTGACCGAGGTGGACGTGCAGGCACTTGACCCGGCCGGGCATGCCTCCGGCGGAGATGCCGGCGATCTCGGGCACCTGGCCGATCGCCTCGCGGCGGGCCAGGTAGTCCTCGTGCGCGGCCCGGTAGCGGGCGGCCAACTCCGGGTCCTCGGCGAGCCGCTCGGCCATCTCCTTCATCAGCCCGGCCGACTCCAGCCGGCTGCACGCCGCCGTGGCGCGGGGGCAGGTCAGGTAGAACAGCGTCGGGAAGGGCGTGCCGTCGGCCAGCCGAGGCGTCGTCTCCACCACGTCGGGCAGGCCGCACGGGCAGCGGTGCGCCACCGCCCGGGTACCGCGCGGCGGGCGGCCGAGCTGCGCGGCCACCGCGGCCAGGTCGGCCTCGGTGGCCGGTTGCCGTTCCGGCGGGGGTACGGAATCCGCCGCCGGGTCCTGCGGTGGTACGACGCTCACGGGTCGGTGCCTGTCTCTCGTTCGGTGCTCACTTGTCGGGGCGCTCGGCGTTCGCCGCCTGCACGCTCGACCACAGGGTGTCGTACCAGGGGTCGGGCGGTTTCGGCGGCCCCGCCTTCGCGCCCTTGCCGGCGTCCTTGGCGGCCCCGTCCGGGTCGGAGAGCACCACCAGCGGGGTCTCGCCGGGCCGGACCATGAAGAAGCGCTCGCGGGCCTGCGTCTCGATGTACGCGCGGTCCTTCCACTTGGCCGCCTCGGCCGAGAGGTCCTCGATCCGCTGGCGCTGGTCGGCCTGGGAGGCCTCCATCCGCTCGATGTCCGTCTGCTGATCGAGGTAGACCCGGACCGGATAGGTGTAGGCCAGGGCGAGCGCGATCAGCACCGCGAAGAGCACGGTGGCGCGCCCGGTGAAGCGCCGGGGTTGGGGTGCGGTGAGCCGCTTGACCATGCCACCGGCCGCGGTACGCCGGGCCGCGGCCGGCCGGCTCGCGGAGCGT
>NZ_JBSGJR010000296.1:0-8204 GCF_053605645.1 Micromonospora sp. NPDC003776 | reverse complement strand
GACGACCACGGTCAACCTCACCCGGCCGCCGGTCGGGAATCTCGTCGTCAAGGCGGTCGACCAGGAGACCGGCGCCGCCATCGCCGGCTACTGCTTACGCCGGCACCGGCGACGAACTGGTCGACCTGCGGGTCGACGACCACCCCGACCCGGTCACCGAGCTGGGCCGGCTGCTCGAGGTCCACACCATGCTCTTCGGCAAACCCGACCCGGCCACCCTGCGCGACCTCAGCGGGCCGCTCGCCGAGGAGGTCGCCGCGCTGCTGGCCGCCGCCGGGCACCCGGTCGACGCGGCCGGCCTGGACGACGCGCTCGCCTCGTGGGCCGGGGTGGAGAACCTGGAGGAGCGGATCGTCCCCGGCCGCATCGACCCGCTCGTCCTGGACCACCTGCGCCGCACCACCGGCTGACCGCCGAGCAGCTCAGGCGCCGAAGGACAGCCACCGGAAGCCGGACTCCGCCAGCACCGCCCGCTCCCGGTCGGTGAGCGCCGACCGGCCGGTGGCCTTGCGCACCAGCGTCACCGCGTCCCAGCCGAGCCCGGGAGGCAGCGGCCGCCCGTCGACCAGCAGGTCGGCCACCACCCGCGCCGCCGTCGGGGTCAGCCACGGCCGCCGGTCCAGCGCGTCGGCCAGGTCCAGGCCGTGCACCCCGACCTCCACCACCCGGGTACGCAGAAACTCCGTCACCGTCATCGCATCCCCGTGCCGGGTACGGACCAGCCGGCCCGCCGGCTGCGCGCCCACCGCCGCGTCGGCGGCCCGCCAGGCCCGGGCGAAGCCGTCCGCCACCTGCGCTGGGCCGGCCGGCGTAGCCGCCTCCCGCCGGGCGCTGTCGATCCGGTCCCGGTCCACCTCCGGGGTGAACTTCGTCCGGCCGAAGTAGCCGGCCGCGTCCACCTCCGCCCGTTGCGGGGCGGGCGCGGCGAGCATGTCGACCAGCCGCCCGGCGCCGGTGCGCACGTGCGCGAGCAGGTCGCGTACCGCCCACGGTGGGCAGGGCGTGGGCCGCTCCAGGTCGGCCTCGCTCAGGCCGCGCAGCACCTCCTCCAGCCGGGCGCACTCGTCGCGGAATGCCGCGCGTACCGTGTCCATCCGTTCTCCCCGTCCGGTCCGTCCCCTGCTGCCGGATCAGCCTGCCACCGCCGTTTCGCCGGCCGGCGGCCGGGTACCCGCCGCTGGACGAGGAGAGGAGGGGTCGCACGATGGCCGGCATCATGCTCCGCAGCACCGCGTTCAACGACCACGACATGCTCCCCGGGCGTTTCGCTCAGGAGGGCGGCAACGTCTCGCCGCCCCTGGAGTGGTCCCCGGTACCCGACGCCACCGAGTTGGTCCTGATGGTCGAGGACCCGGACGCCGGGAAGACGCCCTTCCTGCACTGGCTGGTGACCGGCATCTCGCCGCGGTCGCGCGGGGTGGCCGAGGGCGCCGTGCCCGACGGTGGCCGGGAGTGGCCCAACGACTTCGGCGGCACCGGGTGGGGCGGCCCGAACCCGCCCCGGCACGAGGACCCACACCGGTATTTCTTCCGGCTCTGGGCGCTCGAGCGCCCGCTGGACCTGCCGGACTCGCCGCACGTCGAGGACGTGCGGCGCGCGCTCACCGACCGGGAGTTCGCCAGCGGCACCATGGTCGGCACCTACCAGCGCAGTTAGTCAGCCCTTGTAGCGGGGCACCAGGCGGTGCACCACCGCGAGGACCAGCGCGGCCACCAGGGCCATCGTTCCGACGATGCCGGCCGCGCTGCCCGCGTACCCGATGAACAAGGGACGGCGGGTGAGTTCGTCGGCGGGGGTGCCGGAGCGGGCGGACAGCCAGGTGAGGGCGAGCGCGGACACGACGAGCGCGAGCAGGCCGATCCCGCCGAGCACCACGGCGGCCCGGCGGTGTGCGTCCGCCGGCGAGATCTCCGCCCGTTCCCGCTGGAAGAACAGCAGCACCAGGCCGCCCACGGCGGCCCAACCGCCGACGATCAGGTACGCGGCGACGGCGTCGCTGGGCCGGTGCCAACCGGCCGACAGCGTGGCCACCCCGGCCGCGGCCGCGTAGCCGGCGCCGAGGAACGCACCGAGCACCCGCAGCTTCGCCGGCAGCACCAGGATCAGCGCGACCGCCACCGACGCGGCCACCGCGGTGTGACCACTGGGCAGGCTGTTGCCGGCGGCCGCCCGTTCCGGGTCGATGCCGAAGTCGGGACGGACCAGGTAGTGCTTGAGCACCTGGGTGCTCAGGTTGGCGCCGGCGACCAGCAGGGTGGCGGTCACGGCGAGCGCCTTGCGGCCCCGGATCAGCGCGATGAACCCGACCACGGCGGTGGCGACCAGCAGCGACACCACCGACATCGCGTTGAGGATGCGGTCCACGGGTCCGTCGATGCGGTCCTGCCCGATCCGGTTGCCGGTCAACGCGACCGTGTCGAGCCACTGACCGGGCCGGGTGTGCACGGCGAACCGCCACACCAGCAGCAACGCGGCCGCCTGGGCCAGGGCCAGTACGACCAACCAGACCGCGGTCCAACCGCGCGCCGTCTCACGCACCCGCACACGGTAACGGCCACGCCGGCGCGCCGCTCGTCGAGCGAGGGGGTGCGTGCGGTGCCGTCCGATGCGGACGGCCGCCGGGAACATGAAAAGAGAGGCCGCCACGGGGGGAGCGGCCTCTCTTGGTGACGTACGTTACTCCGTTCCCGCCCGTCGTGTGATCCCCAGGCGGCGGATTTTCGCGAGTTTTCGCGGCAAGTTCGACTCCGGACGGATTGGTGGGCCGGTCCGTCCGCTGCGTCGGCCGGACGGCCGGCCCACCCGGCCTGACCGTGGGTGTCAGGCCGTTCCGCCGACCGGGCGCTGTGTTCCCCCGGTGCCCGGCCGGTGGCCGCCACGGGCGGGTCGCCGCCCGCCCGTGGCGGAGTCGTCACCTCATCCCTGCGGGAAGTAGGTGCCGTAGTCGGCGTACGCCATGGCGATGTCCGCCTGCGCCCAGAACCGGTGGTAGTTGAAGACCGGCTCGGCGCCGCCGTTGAGGTACGCCTGCACCTTCGGCCAGTCCGGGTCGTTCTTGTAGAACGAGCGGATGTCCAGGAAGCTCTTGCCGGCGGCGATGGTGTCGCCGTTGGGCATCTTCCCGGTCCAGCCGGCGGGGACGTAGAGGCCCTGGCCGTCGGCGGCGTTGTAGACGTCGTCGAAGCGCTTGTAGTCGCCCCTCTTCTCCGGCATCGAGACACCCTTGGCGTCGGCGGCGGCGGAGAGCGCGTCCAGCAGGCCCTTGGCGGTGGTCTTCGCCGCGGCGTCGCCCGACTTGGCGGCGTACGCGATCAGGGTGCGGGCGTAGGCGGCGGCCACGCCCACGTCCTGACCCTTCACCGTGACCTCGACGTGCAGGTTGGTGTTCGGCTGCGGGCTGGTCGGGTTCCAGTTGTTGGGCTGGCCGGTCCACTTCATGTCCGACGGGATGGACCAGTTGGTGCCCAGCGTGGTGTTGGCGATGGCCCACGGCACCCACTTGTCCAGCAGCGCCTTGGCCTTCGCGTTGCCGGTCTGCAGGTACAGCTCGGCGATGCGCTGCATCGACCAGGCCTGCATGCCGAACCACTGGTTCGACGGCGGGTCGTTGTAGACCGGGTCGACGTCGTAGAACATGCCGTAGAAGGTGGCGGTGCCGGCGGGCGGCTGTGCGTAGCTGCCGTCCCAGCTGTTGGTGGCGCCGCCGGCGATGCCGCCCTCGGCGGACTGGAGCCAGGTGTAGAACTCCAGCTGCCGGTCGAGGCTCTTCTGCCAGTCGGAGACCGCGGTCGGCGACTGCGGCTTGAGCTCGGGCACGTTGGTCAGCGCCCAGGCGGTGAGGGGGTTCTGGTAGCCGAAGTGGTTGTGGCTGGAGCCGATCCGCCACGACCAGTTCTGCGAGGTGTCGTACGCGCCGCCCCAGGCGTAGTACCAGGAGAGCAGGTAGTGCGCCGAGTCGCGGCCGGTGCCGGCCGGGCAGGTGGACGCGCCGACGCAGTTGCCGATCTTCTTGAAGTACTTGTCGAACATGGCGTACCGCAGGTAGTCACCCATCTTGGCGGCCTTGGCCACGGTGGCCGCCACGTCGGCCGCCTTGCCCTGCGCCTTGGCCCAGGTCAGCGCCCAGTACGCGGCCTGCACGGCGCGGGCGTCGGCGTCCGGGGCGTCGGTGTACTTCCACTGCTTGGCCGGGGCGCTGGACTCCTTGACGAACAGGTCGAGGTAGCCGTACTGGCCGCCGTGCTTGAACGTGTCGCAGGACGGCTGCGGCACGGTCTCCCAGACCGACTCCTGGGTGCCGCGCTGGAAGGTGTTGATGTACGCGGGCCGGGTGGTGCCGTCGCCGCAGTGGCCGTAGCCGTAGGTGTTGTCGACGTCCAGCAGCCAGTGCATGCCGTAGATGTCTCCGGTGCCGTAGGTGGACTGCAGCTCCGAGCGGAGCGGGTCCTGGCCGACCGGCACGGAGGGCTCCAGCGCCGACGGGTACTGGCTGGGCAGGTTGTGCTCGGCGGCGTACTGGGGGGTGCCCGGCGCGCCGGCGGTCGCCTGGTCGGCGTGGGAGGGGATGATGTACTTCTCCATCACCGTCCAGGCGTTGTTGAAGGGGCTCCAGTTCTGGGTGACCCGGCCGTACTGGGCCTCCAGCCAGAGCCAGAAGCTGAACGCCTCCGAGGTGGTTTCGTGGCCGTGGTCGGGGGCCTCGACGATCAGCGTCTCGACCGAGTGGTACGGCACGCCCTCGGGGCTGAAGTACCCGGAGTTCTTGATCTTGCCGTACTGGTCGAGGAACTTCTTGATGTAGGCGTTGTCGCCGCCCGGGACGTCGTTGTCGATCTCGGTGGCGGTCACGGTCAGCGGCGCGTACCCGGTCGCCGAGGCGGTGATGGTGGCGGTGCCGCCGACGGTGTCGGCGTCCTCGGCCGCGGCGACGGTGGCGGTGACCCCGGTGCTCCAGTTGCTCGGCGTGAGGGTCAGGGTGGTCGGCGACACCGTGATGTCGCTGTCCCCGGTGACGGCGAGGGTCACCGGGACGTTGGCGGTCGGCGCGGCGGTGAGGGTGTACTTCACCGTGGCGGTGCGGCCCTCGTCGACGCTCACGGCGGACGGGGTGGCCACCAGTTGCGGGCCGGTGGCCGGGTTGACCGTGAAGGACTTCTCGGCGATGGCCGTGGCGTTGGCGTTGTCGTACGCCTTGGCCTGCACGGTGTAGCTGCCGGCGGGCAGCCCCAGCAGGTCGTACTGGTAGGGGGCGGTGGTGTCGGTGTTGACCAGTAGGCCGTTGCGGTAGAACTCGACCTTGGTGATGGTGCCGTCCGGGTCGCTGGCGGTGGCGGTCAGCGGCACGTCGGCCGGCGCCTGGAAGGGGCCGGACGGCACCGCGAGGGACACGGTCGGCGGCTGGTTCGCGGGCGCCCCGTTGCAGGCCACGCCGTTGAGGGTGAACGCGGTGGGCTTCGGGTTGCTGCCGGTGAAGGCGCCGTTGAAGCCGATGGTGGTGGAGGCGCCGGTGGCCAGGCTGCCGTTCCACGACTCGTTGGTCGCGGTCACCTGGGTGCCGGACTGGCTCCACTTGGCCGACCAGCCCTGGGTGACCTTCTGGCTGCTGGTGGGGAAGGCGAACTTCAGGGACCAGTTGTTCAGCGCGTCGCCGAGGTTCTTGATGGTGACGGTGGCGGTGAAGCCGTCGGTCCAGTCGCTGGTCACGTACTGGACGTCGCAGGCCGGGGCGGCCTGGGCGGCGCCGGCGGGCAGGGCGACCCCGCCGATGGCGAGGGCGGTGGCGGCGAACATCGCCGTTCGGCGACGTCTGGCCATGAGTCTCATGTGCGCGGTGTCTCCTCGGACCGGGCCGGGACCGGTGGCCCCGGCGGGGCGCCTCCCACGCGTCGACGGGACGTACGCGGGGGGACGGAGGCGCCCGGAAAGGTGGTCGACCCGGCCGTGCCGGGGATCGGGGACGCCGCACCGGGAGTACCGGGTGCCCTCGGCGGCCCACGCCTCGCGCGAGCTGGCTCCGCGTCGCGATGGATTGAGAGTCTGCCATGGAAGCGCTCCCACCACAACGGGCAGGGCAGACACACTGCTCGATGTTTCGATCTCGTTTTGGGGCTTTGACAAACGGGTGACGGGCGTTACAGTCACAAGCATCGCCGATGGGAGCGCTTCCATCGACGGAGATGCAAGTACGAAATCGTCGGGACCCGTGTGCCCGACGCCCAGCCCCGGAGGCTGACGACGGGCCAGCCCGGACGCCGCCGTCAGCCATCGCCCACCGACAGGGAGGGAGGTGGAACCAGAGCCACTCGCGTGGCCCGGCTCCCGCGCGACACGCACGATCGGACGCCAATTCCACACGTGCGTGTGTGCATCACAGGTGGGGACGGGGGTTGCCCTCCCCCGTCCCCACACTAAACCTCCGTTGTCGACGGGAAAAGAGGCCGACGGGACAGGCGTGACGCCTCCCGGCCGGCCTCCTTCGCTATCTGCTACACCCCGCCGCTCACCCGCCCCCTGAGCGACGCCCGCCCACCCATTTTCGCCGGCCGCCCGACCACGACCGGGCCCTACGCACCACTGGCCCGCCCAGGGCGACGCGGCCGGCCGCGTCCAACCTATGATGGGAGCGCTCCCGGCCGTCGGGCGGCCAGTCACTCCGAGGAGAACATCCATGTCGCTACTCACCCGACGGCGCCTGCTCCGTCGTGCCGCCGCGTCCGCGACCGCCGCGGGCATGGCCCGCGCCGGACTCGCCGGCACCGTCGCGGCGGGGATCGCCGCCACCTCCGCCACCGTCGCCGGCTGCGACGACACCCCCGACCCCGAGGGCGCCTCGGACGCGCCGCTGCGGTTCCCGACCGACTTCGCCTGGGGCGCGGCCACCTCGGCCTACCAGATCGAGGGCGCGGCGAAGGAGGACGGGCGGGGCGAATCCGTGTGGGACACCTTCAGCCACACCCCGGGCCGTACCCGCAACGGTGACACCGGCGACGTCGCCGCCGACCACTACCACCGCTACGCCGAGGACCTGGACCTGATGCGCGACCTGGGCCTGCGCAGCTACCGGTTCTCCATCTCCTGGCCGCGCATCCAGGCCGACGGCTCCGGCAAGCCCAACCAGCGCGGCCTCGACTTCTACCGCCGCCTCGTGGACGGGCTGCACGAGCGGGGCATCGCCCCGATGGCCACCCTGTTCCACTGGGACCTCCCCCAGGCCCTGCAGGACACCGGCGGCTGGGAGAACCGGGACACCGCCGAACGCTTCGGCGAGTACGCCGACGTGATGTTCCGCGCCCTCGGCGACCGGGTGCCGGTGTGGCTGACCATCAACGAGCCGAAGACGGTGGTGCAGAACGGCTACATCTGGGGCCACCACGCGCCCGGCCAGCAGGACCCGCAGGCCGCGTACCTGGTCGCCCACCACCTCCAGCTCGCCCACGGCCTCGCCGTGCGGGCGCTGCGCGCCACCGGCGTGCCGGGCCGCATCGGCCCGGCGCTGAACCTGCACCCCTGCTACCCGGCCGACGACACCGCCGAGGCCGCCACCGCCACCCGGCTGTACGACGGCTACGAGAACCGCCTCTACCTCGACTCGATCCTCAAGGGCGCGTACCCGAAGGACGTGCTGGCCGACCTGGGCCCGGACAGCCGCATGGTCCGGGGAGTACGCGACGGCGACCTGGCCGTCATCTCCAGCCCGGTCGACCTGCTCGCCGTCCAGTACTACACGCCGATCTACGTCACCGGCCAGGGCGACACGGTGCGCAAGTGGCCCACCTCCGAGGCCGAGTGGCAGCAGATCTACCCCGAGGGGATGTACGACATCCTGACCCGGGTCACCCGCGACTACGGCCGGATCCCGCTCACCATCACCGAGAACGGGCTGCCCTGCCCGGACCGGCTCGGCGCGGACGGCACCGTCGACGACGCCCCCCGGATCGACTTCCTCCGCGACCACTTCGCCGCCGCCCACCGCGCGATCCGCGACGGGGTGCCGCTGGAGAGCTACCACGTGTGGTCGCTGCTGGACAACTTCGAGTGGGCCGAGGGCTACGAGCAGCGCTGGGGCCTGGTCTACGTGGACTACCCGACGCAGCGCCGGGTGCTCAAGCGCAGCGCGCACTGGTACCGCACGGTCATCCGCGACAACGGGCTGTGAGCCGCCCCGGCCCGGCCGTCGGCCACGTCGGCGAACGAGCCGTCGGCG
>NZ_JBSGJR010000295.1:0-8222 GCF_053605645.1 Micromonospora sp. NPDC003776 | reverse complement strand
CGTCGAGCCAGACCTGCCGGCCCGGGTCGATGGCGCCCTCCGGCCCCGGCGGCCAGGCGTGGTAGAGCAGCCATCGAACGCCTGGCCCTCGACGTGCTCGCCCGCGCCGGCGCGCCCAGCCGCGGCGCCGTGCGCGCCGTCGGCGGCGGCAGCCGTAGCCGGCCCTGGCTGCGGATCCGCGCCACCGTGCTGGGCCGTCCATTCGTGGTGCCGGCCGAGGCGTCCAGCGCCTACGGCGCGGCCGTCCTGGCCGCGTCGTCCACCGTGCACTCCGACCTGGCCGCGGCCGTCGACGCGATGGTCGCCCTCACCCGCACGATCGAGCCCGACCCCGCCGAGAGAGCCCGGCTCGACGAGGGATACGCCCGGTTCGTCGACGCGCTCGTGCGCCGCGGCTGGCTCTCCCCACACCCGACCACCACCAGTCCAGGACCGACGGAACTCCCCGGAGCAGATTGAGGTATGACCGTGAACAGCACCCGAGATGACGTTCCCGCCGGCGTTTCCGCCGAGGTGACCGCCATGCTCGACAGGGCGAACCAACTCGGAGCGGACCCGACGGTGACCAACTACGGCGGTGGGAACTCGTCGTGCAAGGCCCAGGTCGTACACCCGGCGACCGGCGAGACCACGACGCTGCTCTACGTCAAGGGATCCGGCGGCGACCTCGGGACCCTGCGCTACCCCGGGCTCGCCGTGCTCGAACTCGACCGGCTGCGCCGCCTCGACGACCGGTACCGGGGGCTCGAGCACGAGGACGACATGGTCGACCTCTTCACCTTCTGCTCCTTCGGCCCGGGCGGGGCCGCACCGTCGATCGACACCCCGATGCACGGTCTGGTCGAGGCCACGCACGTCGACCACCTGCACCCGGACAGCGTCATCGCCCTCGCCGCGGCGGCCGACGGCGAGCGGCTCGTGCAGGAGTGCTACGGCGACCGGGTGCGCTGGGTGCCGTGGATCCGGCCGGGCTGGGAACTCGGGAAGATGATCGCGGAGATCGTCCGGACCCAGCCGCACGCCGAGGGCGTGGTCCTCGGCGGGCACGGACTGACCACCTGGGGGGCGACCAGCCAGCAGTGCGAGGAGCGGGCGCTGCGGCTCATCCGCGAGGCCGCCGAGTTCATCGAGCGCACCGGCAAGGCCGAGCCGTTCGGCCCGGTACGCGCCGACCGCGCCCCGCTGCCCGAGGCGGAACGCCGGGCGCGGGCCGCGCAACTCGCGCCGATCCTGCGCGGTATCGCGGGCACCGACAGCCGCGTCGTCGGCCACTTCCGCGACGACGAGGTGGTACTGGACTTCGTCGGCCGCGAGGCCCTCGACCGGCTCGTGCCGCTGGGCACCTCCTGCCCGGACCACTTCCTGCGCACGAAGGTACGTCCGCTCCTGCTCGACACCGCCCCAAACGCGCCGTTGGAAGAGGTGGTGACGCGGCTGCGGGAGCTGCACGCGCAGTACCGCGAGGAGTACGCCGCCTACTATCACCGGCACGCCACCGCGGACAGCCCGCCGATGCGGGGCGCGGACCCGGCCATCGTGCTCGTTCCGGGCGTGGGCATGTTCTCCTTCGGCGGGGACAAGCAGACCGCCCGCATCGCCGGCGAGTTCTACGTCAACGCGATCAACGTGATGCGCGGTGCAGAGGCCCTGTCGACGTACGCCCCGGTTGACGAGAGCGAGAAGTTCCGGGTCGAGTACTGGGAACTCGAGGAACGCAAGCTGCGCCGCCGGCCGAAGCCGAAGGCACTCGCCGGCCGGGTCGCCCTGGTCACCGGCGGCGCGTCCGGGATCGGGCGCGCCACCTGCACGGCGCTGGCCGCCCAGGGCGCCTGCGTCGTGATCGCCGACCTCGACCACGAGGGGGCCCGGCAGTTCGCCAAGGAACTCGGCGGCCCGGACGTCGCCGGCGCCGTCCGCGTCGACGTGTCCGACGAATCCTCGGTGCGGGAGGCGATCGAGGCCGCCTGCCTCTCCTTCGGCGGGCTGGACATCGTGGTGAACAACGCCGGCTTGTCCCGCTCAGCGCCGCTGGAGGACACCAGCACCGAGACGTGGGACCTGCAGTTCGACGTGATGGCCCGCGGTTCGTTCCTCGTCTCACGGGAGGCCGCGCGGGTGCTGCGCGCCCAGGGCCACGGCGGGGACATCGTCTACATCGCCAGCAAGAACGCCGTCTTCGCCGGTCCCGCCAACATCGCCTACTCGTCGGCGAAGGCCGCGCAGGCCCACCAGGTACGCCTCCTGGCGGCCGAACTCGGCCCCGACGGCGTACGGGTCAACGGCATCAACCCGGACGGCGTCGTACGCGGGTCGGGGATCTTCGCCGGCGGCTGGGGCGCCCAGCGCGCCGCGGTCTACGGTGTCCCCGAGGAGAAGCTCGGCGAGTACTACGCGCAGCGGACCCTGCTCAAGCAGGAGGTGCTGCCGGAGCACGTCGCCGCCGCGGTCGTCGCTCTCGTCGACGGTTCCCTGCCCCTGACCACCGGTCTGCTCGTCCCGGTGGACGGCGGCGTTCCCCAGGCGTTCCTGCGATGAGCGTCCGCAACCCGCTGGGCATCCACGCCGCCGTCTTCGTCGGCGGCTGGAGCCCCGAGGAACGCCGCACCGCCGCCGCGCGGGCCCGCCGGGCCGGCTACGACGTGCTGGAGATCCCCGCGCTTGACCCGGCGGCCGTCGACATCGCCGACACCCGCGCCGTGCTGGATGAGTATGGGCTCGCCGGGGTCTGCTCCCTGGGCCTCGACTTCGACGCGGACATCTCCAGCCCCGATCCCCAGGTCGCCGCCCGCGGCGAGGCGCGGTTGCTGGCGGCCCTCGACGTGGCGGCCGGCCTCGGCGGGGGATTCATGGGCGGCGTGATCTACAGCGCGCTCGGCAAGTACGGCCGGCCGATGGACCCGCGCGGGCGCGACTCGATGGTGGCCATCCTGCGCCGGCTCGCCGGACGGGCCGCCGACCTGGGCGTCACGCTCGGCTTGGAGGCGGTGAACCGCTACGAGTCGAACGTCATCAACACCTGTGCACAGGCGGCCCAGGTGATCAAGGACGTCGGGGCGGGCAACATCGTGGTCCATCTCGACGTCTATCACGCCAACATCGAGGAGAACTCGATCGGCCAGGCGGTCGCCGACTGCGGCGACCACCTGGGGTACGTCCACGTGGGCGAGTCACACCGGGGCTACCTGGGCACCGGATCGGCCGACCTCGACGGGCTCTTCCAGGCCCTGCGGCAGGTCGGCTACACCGGCACCGTGACGTTCGAGTCGTTCTCCCGGGCGGTGGTCTCCGCCGACCTGTCCGACCGGCTGGGCGTGTGGCGGGACCTGTGGGAGGACGCCGACGAGCTCGCCGCCCACGCGCAGGCGTACATGTCGGCCCGACTCGGGCGGACCGACCCGGCGGGCTGAGACGGCGACCGCCGTGCGCGGCCCCGACCAGGACCGGCGAGGTGGAGCCCGCCTCGCCGGTCCGGAACTCCGCCACGATCGAGCATTCCCAGCCACCTCGAGCTGCTCCCGCGTGTCGCGGGTCCGGCACGAGCATGCCTTGTCGACGAGGCCGTCGCGGGCCACGAAGTAGCGGTTGAGGTTCCATTTCAAGTATTGGCGGAGGGACGGGTTGCTGAGCGCTGAGCGGTCCGTGGGCAACGCGTTGAACTCGTCTTGCGGGAGCGCGGGCAGGTCCGGCGTCATGCTTGGGCCGTATCGACGCCGCCCCATCGCTGGCAATGGGCAGGGGGACGTGATGTGCCTCCTGCGCGCAGGTGAAAGGAACTCGACCTTGTCAGCCTTCTGTCACCCTCGTCAGTTGTCGCGCTGAACCGGTTCCGGCAGGGTGTGGCTGCACGACCAACTCGCCACGGGCCTCTGGAGACACCATGGCTGTCAGCAAAGTTGATCCATCCCCTTCGAAGTCGAATCCGATTCCAGCCCCTTCGAGGCCGGATCCGGCGCCGGTCTCTTCCAAGCCGGATCCGGGCGTCATCCCGGCGTCTGATTCGCCCATTGGATTTGTGCAGGCTCCGGCGGATCGCTTGGTCCGCAGCGCGACCTTCATCCAGGCGTCCGATGCGTTGACCACCCAGGCTCGGGGCATCGCCTACGTCGGCGACGCTTCGATGCGGGACCACGTGGAGTCCCTCGCCGCCACCTCGTCGGGGACCGAGCGGGCGCTGATGCAGGGCGAAGAATTCCAAGACCTCGGATACCTGCTGCTGGATCAGATACGGCTCCGGCCGGCTGGCGCGGTTGTCGGTGACCTGCAGTTCACGATGGGCCTCGCGCCGAAGGAACGTGTGGTCCTGACGCAAAAGGCGTGGACCAAGAGGAACGTCTCCCTGGAGGAGGTCCTCAGCCAGTCCGAGGAGACATCGATCGAATACTCCAGCGCCTTCTCCACCGAAATCGGGGAAAACACCGAGCACCAGCAACAAGAGCAGCTGTCACAAAGCCTGAGCGCAAGCGTGTCGGGCGGGTACGGGCCGGTCTCCGCCTCGGTCGGCTACGCGGCGTCCGCCTCCCAGGCGCAGACCGCCACCGCTCAGACGACGGCAAGCCAGGCCCGCGAACAGACTCGTAAGACGTCGGACAAGGCCAAGAAGGAACATCGCATCACGTTCAGTGTGCAGACGGAGACAGGAATCGAGAACCTCTCCCAGCGGACCATCGAAAACCCGAACTCATGTCACTCCCTGATGCTGAACATCTACCGGGTGCATCAGAAGTTCTCGGTCTCGCAGGAGCGGTGGGGCATTCGGGCGTGCTGGGCACCCTGCATTCAGGACCCGGGAAATGGAGTGCGACCAAAGCCGGGCCAGCAGGCCGGCATGACCGAGGCGGATCGCGCCACGCTCGCAGACGTGGCGAGTTGGGTTCCCCCGGACCTTCCCGCGCCGCCGGGTGACGAGGTCCTCGAATCGGGCTGGTCCGAGGTGGTGCACTCGGGAGTGTTCGGGTACCGCGCGGACGTCAAGACCGACATCACGGTGCCGGCCGGTAAGGTTCTCGTCTCGCTCGATGCCGAGCGCCATCCCGACACGCAGTGGGGCAGCCTGGGGTGGCCGTGGGACCACACCAACCCGGGACCCGGATCGACCGGCACGCAGGAGATCTGGTGGCACGTCGGTCTTAAGGACTGCAATCCCTTCGGCTGCCCGGAGCCCCGGATGCAGATCAGGACCAAGTACACCGTGGGCCCGAGCAGCGACGCCCTCGCGGCCTACGCGGACACGCTTCGACAGCGTCGAGATGCGGAATACCAACGGCGCCTCCAAATCATCCAGGAGCGCCTCAAGCAGGAATCGACTCCCGGCTCCGAGGGCGGCGCCTTCGATCCCCTGACCGAGCTGATGCGCCGGGTCGTCGCGGATATCGATATCACCACCTACGACAAATGTTCGGAGGTTGTGCGCTGGCACGACGCCTTTGAATGGGAGAACGCCGCGTACGAGTTGTATCCGACGTGGTGGCGGGGTTGGGCGCCGGATGGGGAACAGAGCCGCAAGACGGACTTTCTCAATGCCTCCTGGGCGCGGCTCTACATCCCGATCCGGGCCGGGATGGAGGAACTGGCGTTCGAGCTCCTGTACGGCCCGGGCGGGAAAGACCCAGGGCTCCAGAAGTTGATCGGGGATCTGCGTACCTACCGGGCGGATGCTTTCGGTCAACCCGGCGCCGAGAAGGTGATCGAGCTCGCCTCGTGGGACGAACTCATGCCGACCGACGGCACGTACCTGGAGCCAGTGCTTGGCGTGAACAACGCGTGCGAGGATTCCCTTGTCGCCCTGATGGAGGCGGAACGCCGTCTGATCGAGGCGCAGGCACAGGCGTTGAATCCGGGTCGCCCGAAATGACGTCACCGCCCGGAGCGGCCACCTCGTCCACCGGACTCGTGGCCGACGCCCTGGCCGAACTCGGTCGGTCCGCGCCGACCGTCGGCGAGATCCGGGACGCCTACCTGAGTCTGCACAAGTCACTCAGTGCTGCCTACGTGTCGGCATTCCGGTTGATCGCGAAGGCCGACCGCGGCCGATACGTCGAGACGTTCCGGGCTGACCACCAGAAGGGCAGCAAGGTACTCGTGGAGGCCGTCGGAGTTCTGCGAGGGGCCCGGGAGGTTCCCGGGCTCGTCGCGGATCTCGCGAAGTCGATGCAGGTGGCAACGGCCGTGTGCGCATCGGTGCAGCCGCCGCCTGCGTCGGCGTCGTTGCTCTTCCTCGGTGACCCCTCGGTCGTGTCCGCACAGTCGTTGCTCGAGCGGTCCGCCGGCCCCTTCCAGGTGGCGTTTGAGCGGTACGTGCGGGCCGCCGCACCACGGTTGGTCGCGCTCGGACGAGGTCAGGGTCGCCGGTTCGACGCGCCTGACTCGCCGATGACCCAGTACCAGGCCGCCCTGGCCCAGCTTGTCGTAGCCAACTTCGCCTTCCTCGCCGTCTACGCCGCGCTGCCGTCGAGGGTGCTGTACGAGTCGGTGGACGGCAACGCCGGCGCCCGGGCGGCTGTCACGAAACTGGGTGGACAGCTGCGCGGCGCCGACGGGCGCGAGTGCGCGGACGCCGATCTGCTCGGGTTCGTCTCGGCCGCCGGATCACTCACCGAGTTCGAGATGGGCCTCTGGTTGGGTCTCGGCGTGAACCAGTCGACCAGCTCGCAACCTCTGGCCGGGCTGCGTGACCTCTCCACCGACCTTCTCCTGGCGGAGGTCGGTCGGGACGACAGGAAGGTCCGCGGCCTGGCCGGCGACGCACTGGAAGGCTGGAAACTGAGCGACAAGAGCGGGAACCGCCTGCCATCCGTAACCGGTGGCGGTGTCGACCGCTTCAATCCCACCTGGCCGCGCATCGTGGAGCGGTCCAAGTCATACCTGCTGTCGGGCAGTGCGAGACGCGCTGATCCCCTGGTCGTCATGCACGCGATGCCCGGTACTCAGCTCGGGCTGCTCGTGGCCACCTCCCTCTACAAGAAGGCGGCGCGATTCGTCGTGCCGAGCGACGTGTCGCCGCCGGACCTGCCGGTTCCGGCCGTCAACGCGGGATCACTCGAGTTCGGCGGACGGCACCAACCGCACGACACCCACAAGAGCGGGGCGGAGATCGATCTCGACCTCGCGGACCTACCGAATCTTGAGAACTTCCAGCTTCCCAAGGCGGCAGCCGTCGTCGCCCGGGCACAGCAGGACGGCGGCGAGTTCGCGCTCGACACCATGACGCAGGCCGATGTCACCTCGTTCATGCGGCACACCATCTGGTTCTCGACGCTCAAAGATGCGATCAACGCGGCGACCGTTGGGTCGGGTCAACCCTTCGACTCCTTCCGGCCTCCTAACTTCGACAGCTACGCGACGGCCGATCCGGACCCGGATTCCGAACGGGAGCCGCACCGGCTCCGGCCGCCCGACAGCGCCCGGATTGTCGCGCAAGCCCGCGCCTTCTGTCTCAGCGTTCTCCTGAGCGGGAGCAGCTGGCTTCTCTTCGGAGATCCGTGGGTCTTCGTCGACTGCTTCCGTCGACTCAACGCGGCCCGCACGACGATTGAGAAGAGAGTCGGCAAGGACGGCCTCAGGTCACTCGGCTGGCCGGACGTGGAACGGGTTCGCGTGGAGCCCTACGTCCATCACAATCACTGGCACGCGGAGTGGAAGCTGCGGCTTGACCGGGCCACACCTCGCGAGCCCAGAGATGTGCAGACGGCACCCGGACCTGACGTGTTCGCCTGGGCACCCGTCTGGCGGGCACTCGGCCTCGAACTGGCGCCACTCAAGGAACTGCTTGCCGAAATCAGCGGACAGAGCCCGGTGGCAGCCCCACAGTGCAAAGAATTGATCGGCCTGTTGGAGCGCCGTTGGCCTACAGGCGAGCGCCTACCCGACCTCTTCGGTGCCATCTACGGCGGAGACAACGAGGGCGACCGCGAACTTCTACGCGACACCGCCCACACCGGCTCCCCGTGATCGCGTCGCCGACGCCGTCTACGACGCCGCCCTCCGCGACTACGTCGTCACGGACCGGTCGCTGGCCTACTTCGGCGGAGCGCTGTAGTTGATCCGCTCCGCGGTCGAGGGGCACGCCCTCAAGATCGCGTACCTGCATGCAGCACAACGCCGTTGCGTTTAGCGCCGTGAGCGGGAGGCAAGCCCTTTTTCGAAGATTGTGATGTCGGCGTGGAAGCTGTAGGTCTGCGCGGTTGGGGGATGCTGGGCGGCGTTCGGGCTGTACTTGCCGGTCG
>NZ_JBSGJR010000294.1:0-8224 GCF_053605645.1 Micromonospora sp. NPDC003776 | reverse complement strand
CACTCGCGGCCCAGCACCTGACCTCCGCGGCGGCGCGGCTCGGGTTGGCCGGCGCTGTCCGGCCGGGTGAGAGCGGTATCGGCGAGCACGACGTCGACCGGACGCTCCGCCAGCCGCAGCATCACCTCGGGATCGGAGACGGCCGTCCGGACGGCGCCGGCCAACCCGAGCCGCGCCGCCGCGGAGGTCAGGTGCTGGGCCGCGAGTGGTGTCCGAACGCACACGAGAACGCTACGCACTGTGGTCTCCTCTCCGACACAGAGTCGACCACGACGGGGTCAGCGTCGGAGGACGTTCCGGGCAATCATCCGAACTTTTCCGACAGATGGGGCATATGCCGCCGGTTGTCGAAGTTTTCGATCACGCGATGTGTGAGCGCGGGAAAGCCCGGGTACCGAGGGGCCAGTCCGGAAACGGTGTCCCGCGCGGACCGCCGCCCGGTAGCTGGCCACGAAGGATTCTCCGCGGTGCCGCGCGGGAGGAGGGGTGCTGATGTCGAACGTACGTAGACTGCCCGGACCCATCGTCGACCTCTGGGACTGGCAGCGTCTCGGTGCCTGCCGGGGCCGCGACAGCGCTCAGTTCTTCCACCCGGACGGCGAGCGGGGCTCCTCGCGGCTGCGCCGCGAGTCCGGCGCCAAGGCGGTCTGCCGCGCCTGCCCCGTCCGGGCCGAATGCGCCGCGCACGCCCTGTCGGTCCGCGAGCCGTACGGCGTCTGGGGCGGGTTCAGCGAGTCGGAGCGGCTGCGGCTGCTCGCCCTCGGCTGGGAGGACCTCGCCGACCCGCGCAACCTCCCGGAAGTTGCTGCCTCGCCCGGAGAGGAGGCGCCAACTTCGCGGAAGTTGCTGCCTCGCTCGGGGAGGAGGCGCCAACTTCCCTGAAGTTGCTGGCTTGCTCGGGGAGGAGGGATGGCGGCGCGGCGGGCGGCCCGGCTGGGAGGTGCCGGTCGAGCGCGCCCGCCGTGCGGGGGCAGCGGGGATTGTCACAGGGGCTGGCCGGCGTGCGGGGCGGTGATCTTTGCGAGGATGGCGGCATGGCTTACGACGCGACCACGCTGCCCGACGTCTCCGGGCTGACCGTCGGCATCATCGGTGGCACCGGTGACCAGGGGCGGGGCCTCGCCTACCGGTTCGCCCGGGCCGGGCAGACCGTGCTGATCGGATCCCGCTCGGCCGAGCGGGCGGCACAGGCCGCCGCGGAGATCGCGGCGCTGCCCGGCGTACCGGCCGGGACCGAGGTGGCCGGCGCGGACAACGACGAGGTCGCCCGGCGCAGCGACGTGGTCATCATCGCGGTGCCATGGGACGGGCACGCCGCGACCGTGGCCGCCCTGGCCGGCCCGCTCGCAGGCAAGATCGTGGTCGACTGCGTCAACCCGCTCGGCTTCGACAAGCAGGGCCCGTACGCGCTCACCGTCGCCGAGGGCAGCGCCGTCCAGCAGGCCGCCGGGCTGCTGCCCGAGTCCCGGGTCTGCGCCGCGTTCAACCATGTCTCCGCGCCGCTGCTGGCCGACCCGGAGATCGATCGGATCGACCTCGACGTGCTGATCTGCACCGAGGACCGGGAGCTGGTCGGGGTGATCGCCGCACTGGCCGCCCGGATCCCCGGCATGCGGGGCATCTACGCGGGCCGGCTGCGCAACGCCCACCAGATCGAGGCGTTCACCGCGAACCTGATCGCGATCAACAAGCGCTACAAGGCGCACGCCGGCATCCGCGTCACCGACCTGTGACGTCGTACCCGTGCGGCACCATCGCCGCATGGAATGGCAACTGGTGATCGACTGTCGGGAGCCGTCGCGGCTCGTCGGGTTCTGGGCCGAGGCGCTGGGCTACCGGCCGCAGCCGCCGCCGGACGGGCACCCGACCTGGCGGGACTGGTACCTCTCGGTCGGCATTCCTGAGGAGGAACTCGGCGACGGCGACTGCGCCGACCGGCTGGAGGACCCGACCGGTGCCGGCCCGCGGATCTGGTTCCAGCCGGTTCCGGAGCCGAAGTCGGTCAAGAACCGGCTGCACCTCGACCTCAAGGTCGGCGGTGGCCGGGAGGTGCCGCTGGACCGCCGACGGGCGGCGGTCGACGCGAAGGTGGCGCGCCTGACCGCGCTGGGCGCCCGGGTGCTCGGGTCGATGGACGACGACGGCCACTACGCGGTGCAGCTCGCCGATCCGGAGGGCAACGAGTTCTGCGTGGTCTGACCGGCCGGGCGGCGCGACCCGAGGGCCGCGCCACCCGGCGTACCGTCAGAAGGTGTGTTCGGCGGCGGGGAACTCGCCGCCGCGTACCTCGTCGGCGAAGCGGCGGGTGGCGTCGGTCAGCGCACCGGCCAGGTCGGCGTAGCGCTTCACGAAGCGCGGGGCCTTGCCGCTACGCAGCCCCGCCATGTCCTGCCAGACCAGCACCTGGCCGTCGGTGTCCGGGCCGGCGCCGATGCCGACGGTCGGGATCCGCAGCTCGGCGGTGATCCGCTTGGCCACCTCACCCGGGACCATCTCCAGCACCACCGCGAAGGCGCCCGCCTCGGCGACGGCGCACGCGTCGGCGATCACCTCCTCGGCGGTGTCGCCCCGGCCCTGCACCCGGTAGCCGCCGAGGGTGTGCTCACTCTGCGGGGTGAAGCCGATGTGCGCCATCACCGGGATGCCGGCCCCGACGATCGCCTCGATCTGGGCGGCACACCGCCGGCCGCCCTCCAGCTTCACCGCGTGGCAGCCGCCCTCCTTCATGAACCGCACCGCGGTGCGCAACGCCTGCGTCGGCCCCTCCTCGTACGAGCCGAAGGGCAGGTCACCGACGATCAGCGAGTGCCGGGTCGCCCGCACCACCGCGCGGACCAGCGGCAGCAGTTCCTCGGCCGTCACCGGCAGGGTGGTCTCGTAGCCGAAGACGTTGTTCGCCGCCGAGTCGCCGACCAGCAGCACCGGAATCCCCGCCTGGTCGAAGATCGAGGCGGTGTACTGGTCGTACGAGGTGAGCATCGCCCAGCGCTCGCCGCGCTCCTTGGCGGCGATCAGGTCGCGGGTGCGGACCCGTCGGGTGGCCGGCCCGCCGTAGAGGGCGGTCACCTCGTTCGGGGTGGACTGCACCATGACTCTCTCCTTCCTCGAGGCCGCGCTCGCGGTCCCCGGGTTCCGCCGCGATCGTCGCACCGCAGAACCGGCCGGGGGCAGGTCGGAGTGGAGGATTTCACTTCTCCCGGCCCGGGGCCGGAGGAATGGTCAGCCGTGCTCCCGCCAGCGGTTGGTGATCGGCAGCCGGCGGTCGCGCCCGAACGCCTTCATGGAGATCTTGGTGCCGGGGGCGGACTGGCGGCGCTTGTACTCGGCGGTATCCACCATCCGCAGCACCTTGTCCACGACCGCCGGGTCGTGGCCGGACCCGATCAGCCCCTCCCGGCCCAGGTCCCCGTCCACGTAGCCGATCAGGATCGGGTCGAGCACGTCGTACGCGGGCAGCGTGTCGCTGTCGAGCTGCCCGGGGCTCAGCTCGGCCGACGGCGGCTTGCCGATCGAGCTCTCCGGGATCGGCGGGGTCTCGCCCCGGCGCTCGGCGTCCGCGTTGCGCCACTTGGCCAGCCGCCAGACCAGCGTCTTCCAGACGTCCTTGATCGGGTTGTAGCCGCCCACCGAGTCGCCGTACAGGGTGGAATAGCCCACCGCCAGCTCGCTCTTGTTGCCGGTGGTGAGGACCAGGTGACCCTCCTGGTTCGACAGCGCCATGAGGATCACGCCACGCACCCGGGCCTGAAGGTTCTCCACCGCCACCCCGGCGAGCGACATGTTGGCCAGGAAGGCGTCCACCATGGGCTGGATCGGCTCGATCCGGTAGTCCAGGCCGGTCCGCTTGGCCAGCTCCTCCGCGTCGGCGCGGGAGTGCTCGGAGGAGTGCTGGCTGGGCAGCGACACCCCGACCACCCGGTCCGGGCCGAGCGCGTCGACCGCGATGGCCGCGCACACGGCGGAGTCGATGCCGCCGGAGAGACCGAGCACGACCGACGGGAACCGGTTCTTGTTGACGTAGTCGCGCAGGCCCAGCACCAGCGCCTGCCACACCTCGGCCTCGTCGGCGACCGGCTCGATGATCCCGCCGTACGCGATGGCGCCGGTCGGAGACGGCGGCAGGATGTCGCTGACCTTGGCCCGGACGATCCGCATGTCGTCGGCCAGCTCCTCGCCCTGCTCGACCGGCTCCTTCGCCGGGGGCAGCTCGACGTCGTGCACCAGCAGGTGCTCGACGAACTGCGGCGCCCGGGCGAGCAGCATCCCGTCCGCGCCGACGATCATCGAGTCGCCGTCGTAGACCAACTCGTCCTGGCCGCCGACCATGTTCACGTACGCGATGGTGGCGCCGGCCTCGGCGGCCCGGCGGCGGACCAGCGGCAGCCGGACGTCGTCCTTGTTCAGTTCGTACGGTGAGCCGTTGATGTTGAGCACCAGCCCGACGCCGGCCTGGCGGGCCACCGCGAACGGGCCGCCGGCCTGCCAGAGGTCCTCGCAGATGGTCAGTGCCACGTCCACCCCGCCGATCCGCACCACGGTCAGCATGTCGCCGGAGACGAAGTACCGGTCCTCGTCGAAGACGCCGTAGTTGGGCAGGTGGTGCTTGAAGTAGGTGGCCGCGACGGCGCCGCGGTGCAGCAGCGCGGCGGCGTTGCGGGCGCCCCGGCCCGGCTGCGCGTCGGCGCTCACCTGCGGCGGGCCGTCGGCGTCCAGGTAGCCCACCAGGACGGGCAGGTCACCGAGCCCGTCGGCGGCCAGGTCGGCGGCGAGCCGCTCCAGCGCGGCCCGGGACGCCGCCACGAAGGAGCGGCGGAACACCAGGTCCTCCACCGGGTACCCGGTCAGCATCAGCTCCGGGAAGAGGGTGAGCTGGGCGCCGGCGTCGGCGGCCTTGCGGGCCCAGGCGCGGACCAGGTCGGCGTTGCCGGCGATGTCCCCGACGGTGGGGTTGACCTGGCACAGGGCGAGACGCAGGGTGGGCATGCCCTCATCTTGCCCCAGCTTCCCGGGCCGAACCGGGCTGGACGCGGGAGACGGCGGACACCCGGACCGGGCGCGGCGCGGGCGGGCCGGGCGGCGCCCCCACGGGGCGGGACACGACGGGACGGCTCCCGGGGTGGTGACGTAACGTCGGCGTAACGAGGTCGGTGGAGACTGGGCGGTCAGGCCGGACCGGCCCGACCAGCGCCGGACGTACGTGCAACGAGGGGTGGAAGTGGACCGTCAGCAGGAGTTCGTCCTCCGTACGCTGGAAGAGCGGGACATCCGGTTCGTCCGGCTGTGGTTCACCGACGTGCTCGGCACGCTCAAGAGCGTCTCGGTGGCCCCCGCGGAGCTGGAGGCGGCCTTCGAGGAGGGCATCGGCTTCGACGGCTCGGCGATCGAGGGCTTCGCCCGGGTCTTCGAGTCCGACATGGTGGCCATGCCCGACCCCACCACCTTCCAGGTCTTCCCGTTCGAGGGCGGGGTCAGCGGCGAGAGCGCCCGGATGTTCTGCGACATCCTGCTGCCCGACGGCAGCCCGTCCTGGGCCGATCCCCGCCACGTGCTGCGCCGGGCGCTCTCCAAGGCCGCCGAGAAGGGCTTCACCTTCTACACCCACCCCGAGATCGAGTTCTTCCTGCTGGAGAACGGGCCGCAGGACGGCTCGGTGCCGCTCCCGGTGGACACCGGCGGCTACTTCGAGCACACCACGCACGCGGTGGCCCGGGACTTCCGCCGCCAGGCGGTGCTGGCCCTGGAGCGGATCGGCATCTCGGTGGAGTTCAGCCACCACGAGGTCGCGCCCGGGCAGCAGGAAATCGACCTGCGCTACGCCGACGCGCTGACCACCGCCGACAACATCATGACCTTCCGGCACGTGGTGAAGGAGGTCGCGCTCTCCACCGGGGTGCAGGCCAGCTTCATGCCGAAGCCCTTCACCGACCAGCCGGGCAGCGGCATGCACACCCACCTGTCGCTCTTCGAGGGGGAGCGCAACGCGTTCCACGACGCCGGCGACCCGATGAAGCTCTCCAAGGTGGCCAAGTCGTTCATCGCCGGGTTGCTCACCCACGCCCGCGAGTACACGGCGGTCACCAACCAGTGGGTCAACTCGTACAAGCGGCTCTTCCCACTGGCCCTGCCGGACCGGATCACCGAGAGCCCGGCGTACGTCTGCTGGGGCCACCTGAACCGGTCCGCGCTGGTCCGGGTGCCCGCCTACGGCAAGCCGAACTCGGCCCGGGTGGAGGTCCGCTCCCTGGACTCGGCGACCAACCCCTACCTGGCCTTCGCGGTCATGCTCGGGGCCGGCCTCAAGGGCATCGAGGAGGGGTACGAGCTGCCCCCGGGCGCCGAGGACGACGTCTGGTCGCTGAGCAGCGCCGAACGCCGGGCCATGGGCTACGAGGCGCTGCCGGAGAACCTGGCCGAGGCGATCGACGTGATGGCCGGCTCGGAGCTGGTCGCCGAGGTCCTCGGCGAGCACGTCTTCGACTTCTTCCTGCGCAACAAGCGGGCCGAGTGGGAGCAGTACCGCCGCGAGGTCACCCCGTACGAGCGGCAGCGCTACCTGTCGCTCTAGATCGGAATGGTGGGTGCCGCTATCGTCTGCGGCACCGCCCCGGCACCCCTGTCGGGCGGGCGACCCGGGGGAGGCGTTCGGTGCTGGGAGATCTGCTCAACGGCGCGTGGCAGAGCATCGTGTTCGGCGTCGTCGGGGTCGGCCTGCTGGCGGCCGGTTTCCTGCTGGTCGACCTGCTCACCCCCGGCAAGCTGCGCGAGCTGATCTGGGTGCGCCGCAACGGCAACGCGGCGCTGCTGCTCGCCGCCAACCAGCTCGGCATCGCCGGGATCGTCTTCACCGCGATCCTCACCAGCTACAGCGACTTCGCCAGGGGACTGGCCTCGACGATCATCTTCGGCCTGGTGGGCCTGCTGGTGATGGCGCTGGCCTTCTTCGTGCTCGACCTGCTCACCCCCGGCCGGCTGGGCGAGATCATCTGCTCCGAGGAGCCGCACCCGGCCGCCCGGGTCAGCGCTGCCACCCACTTCGGCGCGGCGCTGATCGTCTGCGCCTGCATCGCCTGAGCACTGTCGTACCCGGGGCATAGCGTCCGGGGCGTGAACCGGACGGACCGTCTCTACGCCCTGGTCGAGGAGCTGCGGGCGGTGTCCCCGCGCCCGCGCAGCGCCCGCTGGCTGGCCCAGCGCTTCGAGGTCAGCGCCCGGACCATCGAACGGGACATCGGCGCGCTCCAGGGCGCCGGCGTGCCGATCTGGGCCGAGCCGGGCCGCACCGGTGGCTACGTGGTCGACCGGGCGCGCACCCTCCCGCCGGTCAACCTGAGCCCGAGCGAGGCCGTGGCGATGGCCGTGGCGCTGCACCGGCTCGGCGGCACGCCGTTCGCCGCGGCCGCCGGCGCGGCGCTGCGCAAGCTGGTCGCGGTGATGCCCGCCGCCGACGCGGCCGAGGCGCACCGGCTCGCCGGCCGGGTGCGGTTGATCGGCGGTGGGCCGACCACGCCCGTCCCGGCCGCCGTCGCCGACGCGGTCGCCGCCCGGCGGGTGCTCCGCCTGCGGTACGCCGACCGGGCCGGCGCCGACTCGGTGCGTGACGTGGAGCCGTTGGCCTACCTGGGCAACCCGACACACTGGTACCTGGTCGCGTGGTGCCGGCTGCGGAACGGGCTGCGCTGCTTCCGCACCGACCGGATCCGCTCGGTGCACCCGCTGGCCGAGCCGGTCACCCGGGAGCTGCGCCCCGAGGACATCGACATCCCGCACGACCGGGTGCGCCCGCTCAGCCTCGTCTGAAACCCGGCAGCGCGGGGTGGCTCCTGCCTCCGTCACCGCACGATCAGCGACGACACGATGTTCAGCACGAAACCCACGACGGCACCGAGGACGAAGGTAACCCAGGCACTGCGCGTGCCCGACCGCTTCAAGCCCTCGATCTGCTCCTTGTGGGCGGCGGTGAGCTTCTCGATCTCTTCCTTGAGCTTCTTCTCCGTCTGCGTGGTCAGCAGCAGCGCGATCTTCTGAGCGTCTCTGATTCGCTTAGGGATCCTGAGTCGGAGTGGGTTTCCGGGATCGTTTCCCACCTGGGTGGGGAGGCATGGGCGTGGAAGTGAAATCCCGCGCCGAGTGCGGCTCCTCGTGGCCGGTGGCCGGTGGTGGGTGTGCTGATCGTGTTCACGTCCTGGTGCCGGTGGGCTGCGCGGGGCAGCCTGGGCCGGTCCGT
>NZ_JBSGJR010000293.1:0-8236 GCF_053605645.1 Micromonospora sp. NPDC003776 | reverse complement strand
GGCCGGCCGCGCGCCCACCTTCGGCGCGGCGCCGGCGAGGGCCGCCGCCTCCGGGTCGATGGTCTCGTCGGCGGCCGGGGCCGCCTTCGGCGCGCCCTTCGGGGCGATCTCGCCCCGGGCGATGGCGCCCCGCCGGGCCAGCACCCGCTTGTTGTGGGCGCTGATCCGCGGGTCCTGGTTCTTCAGCAGGACCAGCAGCGGGGTGGCCAGCAGGATCGAGGTCAGGAACGCGACGGCCATACCGACGAAGAGCACCAGGCCGAGGTCCTTGAGCGTGCCGGCGCCGAGCAGGCCGGCCCCGATGAAGAGCAGGCCACCGACCGGCAGCAGGGCGACCACGGAGGTGTTCAGCGACCGCATGAGGCTCTGGTTGAGCGCCAGGTTGGCCGCCTCGCCGTAGGTCATGTTGTTGTTCGCCGTGATGCCGCGGGTGTTCTCCTGGACCTTGTCGAAGACCACCACCACGTCATAGAGCGCGAAGCCCAGGATGGTGAGGAAACCGATGATGGTCGACGGGGTGACCTCGAAGCCCACCAGCGAGTAGATGCCGGCGGTGAGGACCAGGTTGGTGAACAGCGAGGCGATCGCGGCGGCCGCCATCCGCCACTCGAAGCGCAGGATCAGGTAGATCGCCACCACCGCGACGAAGATCAGCAGACCGAGCAGCGCCCGGGAGGTGACCTGGCTGCCCCAGGCCTCGGAGACCTGGCTGCCGCTGATCTGGTCCGGCTGGATGCCGAACTCCTGGGCCATCTTGGTCTTGACCGCGTTGGCCTGGTCGGCGCTGAGCTGCGTGGTGCGCAGCTCGTAGTACTGACCGCTGGTGCTGCCGACCTTCTGCGCGGTGACCACCTTGGCGCCGCCGCCCTCGGTGCCGAGCGCGGCGTTGACCTTGTCCTCGGCCTGCGCCATCGTGCCGACGCTGGCCGGCACCTGGAACGAGTTGCCGCCGGCGAACTCGATGCCGAGGCTGAAACCCCGGATGGCGAAGCTGAGCACGGCGATCAGCACCAGTACACCGGCGACGGTGAACCACAGCTTGCGCTTGCCCACGATGTTGAGATCGGCCTCGCCCCGGTAGAGCCGGGCGGCCAAGCCAGTCTTAGCCATCTCAGGCCTCCTTGACGCGCGGGTTGCGGGCGGTGGCCGGCTCGGCCGACCGGGCCGGCAGGGCCCGGCCGAGACCGCTGACCCGCGGGGACAGGAACGCCCGGGTCCGGGCGAACATCGTCATGATCGGGTGACGGAAGAGGAAGACGACGACCAGGTCGAGGACGGTCGCCAGGCCGAGCGCGAAGGCGAAGCCCTTCACCGCGCCGACCGAGACGATGTAGAGCACCACGGCGGACATCAGGGTGATCGCGTTCGCCGAGATGATCGTCCGGCGGGCCCGGACCCACGCCCGCGGCACCGCGCTGCGTGGACTGCGTCCCTCCCGGATCTCGTCCTTGAGCCGCTCGAAGTAGATGACGAACGAGTCCGCCGCCACACCGAGCGAAACGATCATGCCAGCGATGCCGGCGAGGGTGAGGGTGAAGCCGATCGACCGGCCGAGCACCACCAGCGCGCCGAAGACCAGCAGGCCGGAGAGCACCAGGCTGAGGAAGATGACCGAACCGAGCAGCCGGTAGTAGAAGAACGAGTAGATGATGACCAGCAGCATGCCGATGCCGGCCGCGAGCAGGCCCGCCTGGAGGTGGCTGGAGCCCAGCGTCGCGGTGACGTTCTGCTGCTCCTGCGGCACGAAGGTGACCGGCAGCGCGCCGTAGCGGAGCTGGCTGGCCAGCGCGTTCGCGCTCTTGTTGTTGAAGCTGCCGGTGATCTGCGAGTCGCCGGTCAGCACACCCTGGATCTCCGGCGAGGAGACGATCTTGTTGTCCAGGACCACCGCCACGCGGCACTTGCCGTCCTGGCCGAGCGCGGTCTGGTCGCAGGCCTGGCCCTCGTTGGTGAACGCCTCGCGGGTCAGCGCGGTCCACTTCTCCTGGCCCTTGCCGGTGAACTTGAGGCTCACAACCCACTGGCTGGTCTGGTCGAGCACCGCGTTGGCGTCGCTGACATCGGTGCCGAGCACCTTCGCCACGTCGAGCAGGTACTTGGCGCCGGACTCGCAGGACACCGCCCGCTGCTTCTCGTCCTTGATCGACGCCGCCGGCCGCGTGTCGAGCTGGGCGCAGCTGATCGTCGGCACGTTGAACTGCATGTCGACCGGCAGCACCGCGATCTCCTGTGGGGAGAGGGTGCTGAACGGCTTGAGCTTCTCGGCCAGCGACGGGTCGGTGGTGACGTCGGCCGGGGACTTCAGCCCGGAGGCGGCGGCCCAGGCGGCCGGGCCGACCTTCTGCTCGATGGCCTTGCGCTGCTGCTCGATGCTCTGCGGCACCGGCTCGGCGCTGGCGCTCGGAGACGGGGCGGCGGCGCTGGCCGAGGCCGACGGGGTCGGCGCGGCGGCGCTGGCGCTCGGCGTCGGGGCCATGCCGCCCTGCCCGCCCGTGCTCGGGGAGGCGGTCGCCTTCGCCCCGGTGCTGGCCTTCGGCGAGGCGCTGCCGGAGGGCTTCGGCGTCACGCTGCCGGACGGGGCCGGGGTGGCGCTGGCGCTCGGGCTCGGCGCCGGGGCGGCGGCCGCGCCGCTGCCGTCGGTGGCCTTGAGGACCTTGCGGAAGCGCAGCTCGGCGGGGTTGCCGACATTGGTCAGGTCCCGGTTCTCACCGGGCAGGGAGATGACGATGTTCCGGTTGCCCTCGGTGACCACCTCGGCCTCGGCCACGCCGTACGCGTTGACCCGGCTCTCGATGATCTGGCGCGCCTCCTCGAGGTTGGCGGCCGTCGGGGGCTTGCCGTCCAGGCTGTTGGTGGCCTCGAGCGTCAGCCGGGTGCCGCCGATCAGGTCCAGGCCGAGCCGGGGCTCCAGCCGGTCCTTCCAGCCACCGCTGGCGCCGCCCGAGAAGAACACCAAGAGATAGAGGACGACGAAGATGAGCCCGAGCACGGCGAGCTGCCGTCCGGGGCGCATCTGTCCCTGAGGTGGTGCCACGGCTGTCTTGTCTCCCTGTACGGTCGCGCCGCTGCGCAGCGGCGACGAAGTCGGGCCGGGGGTGTCCGCCCGACTGCTCTGGCGGGTCGACGTCACCGGCCGACACGCCTCCCGGAGCGCGACGCGGCGGCGCCGCGCGGGAGGTACGCGTGTCGGCGTCGGACGCCGACCCAACTATCCACTTGTATCGGTGAATCCGCTGCCCCGTCCAGGGCGCGCGGTCACTCCTTGACCGGCTCGGCTTCCTCGGTGATCGTCTCGGCCTCCGGCTGCTCGGCCCGGGTGACCACCCGCGCGATGGCCGGGCGGGCGTACCGGGTCTGCACGCCCGGAGCCACCTCGAGCAGGACGGTGTCATCCTCGACGCCCACGACCGTGCCGTAGAGCCCGCCGATGGTGACCACCTCGTCGCCCGGGCCAAGCGCGGACTGCATCTGCTCGGCCTCGCGGCGGCGCTTCTGCTGGGGGCGGATCATCATGAAGTACATGACGCCGAAGAGCAGAGCGATCATGAGGATCGGCGTCAGACCGCCGGCTCCCCCGCCACTCGCTGCTGCGTAAAGCACGGTTGTCGACCTTCCCATTGGCCCCCGCCCGACCCCGAGGGGCGCCGGAGCGGAGGCGGATTCTCACGTCCTGTACAGACCGCGGCGAAGTCTAATCCCTGCTCCTGGGAACACCGAATGCGGCACAGATCACGTTCGGATCACGGCTGATCGGTCTGCACCGAGAACAGATCGGGCGCGGGAGGGGCATCCGTGCCAAATGTACCATTCGGTGGCGTACGCCCCAGGTGGTGCCAGGCAGCCTCCGTCGCGACCCGCCCCCGCGGCGTACGGGCCAACAGGCCGGCGCGCACCAGGAAGGGCTCGCAGACCTCCTCCACCGTGTCCGGCTGCTCCCCCACCGCGACCGCCAGGGTGGAGAGCCCGACCGGGCCACCCCGGAACGAGTCGACCAGCGCGGTGAGCACCGCCCGGTCCAGCCGGTCCAGCCCGAGGGCGTCGACGTCGTACACGGTGAGGGCGGCCCGGGCGGTCTCCAGGTTGACCACCCCGTCGGCCCGGACCTCGGCGAAGTCGCGCACCCGGCGCAGCAGCCGGTTGGCGATCCGCGGGGTGCCCCGGGACCGGCCGGCGATCTCCGTCGCGCCGTCGTCGGTGGTCGGCACGCCGAGGATCCGGGCCGAGCGCTTCAGCAGCGCCTCCAGGTCGGCCGGGGCATAGAAGTCGAGGTGGGCGACGAAGCCGAACCGGTCCCGCATCGGGCCGGTGAGCAGGCCGGACCGGGTGGTCGCGCCGACCAGGGTGAACGGCTCGACGTCGAGCGGGATGGCGGTGGCGCCCGGCCCCTTGCCGACCACCACGTCGACCCGGAAGTCCTCCATCGCGCTGTAGAGCAGCTCCTCGGCCGGCTTGGCGATCCGATGGATCTCGTCGATGAACAGGACGTCGCCCTCGGTGAGGCTGGTCAGGATGGCGGCCAGGTCGCCGGAGCGCTCGATGGCCGGGCCGCTGGTCACCCGGATCCCCGAACCCAGCTCGGCGGCGACGATGTTGGCGAGGGTGGTCTTACCCAAGCCTGGCGGCCCCGACAGGAGAATGTGGTCGGGCGGGGAACCGCGCCGCAGCGCGCCCTGGAGCAGCAGGTCGAGCTGGTCGCGGACCCGGTGCTGGGCGATGAACTCCTCCAGGCGCTTCGGCCGGACGCTGGCCTCCGCGTCCCGTTCCGCGTCGCTGACGTACGCCGAGACGAGGTTGTCGCCCGTCATCGGGTCCGGCCCAGGAGGCGGATGGCCTGCTTGAGCAGGACCGGCACGGGCGGGACCTCGCCGTCGACGGTCTCCGCGACCGCGGCCACCGCCTGCTCGGCCTGGCCGGCCGTCCAGCCCAGCCCGACCAGGGCCTGGCGCACCTGCTCGGGCCAGGCGCCGGCGGTGACCCCGGCGGCACCGTCCGCGCCGATCGGCACCGGGCCGATCCGGTCGCGCAGTTCGAGGACGAGGCGCTCGGCGCCCTTCTTGCCGATGCCGGGCACCCGGGTCAGGGCGGCGGTGTCGGCGTTGGCGATGGCCTTGCGGACCGCGTCGGGGGTGTGCACGGCGAGCACCGCCTGGGCCAGCCGTGGGCCCACCCCGCTGGCGGTCTGGAGCAGCTCGAACAGCTGCTTGGCGTCGTCGTCGGCGAAGCCGTAGAGGGTGAGCGAGTCCTCCCGGACCACCAGGCTGGTGGCCAGCCGGGCGGGCTGGCCGACCCGCAACTCGGCGAGGGTGCCGGGGGCGCACTGCACCGCCAGGCCGATGCCGCCCACCTCCACCACCGCGTGGTCCGGACCGGTCGCGGTCACCGTGCCGCGCACGCTGGCGATCATCGCGTTCCTCCTCGTCGTGCCCGCTCGGCCGCCAGGGCCAGCTTGGACCGGGTGCCGCCGCGCCAGATGTGGCAGATGGCCAGCGCCAGGGCGTCGGCGGCGTCGGCGGGCCGGGGCGGCTCGGGCAGCCGCAGCAGCCGGGTGACCATCGTGGTCATCTGCGCCTTGTCCGCCTGGCCGGATCCGGTCACCGCCGCCTTGACCTCGCTCGGCGTGTAGGTCTGCACGGGCAGCCCGGCGCGCGCCCCGGCGAGCACGGCGATCCCGCTGGCCTGGGCGGTGCCCATCACGGTGCGGACGTTGTGCTGGGTGAACACCCGCTCCACGGCGACCGCGTCCGGCCGGTGCTCGGCGACCAGGTCGGTGAGCGAGCGGTCCAGGTGCAGCAGGCGCAGCGGCAGCTCGTCGGCCGGGTCGGTGTAGACGACGTAGTAGGCGACCAGCGTGCAGGGCCGCCCCGGCACGCCCTCGACCACGCCGACCCCGCACCGGGTCAGTCCCGGGTCGACGCCGAGCACGCGCACGCCGCCTCCTCCCCCAGCCGCCAGCAGTACGTGTGTTCGACACCCTACTGGTCACCGGTGACGCCCGCCCGATCGGACACGCCGGGGCACGCGGGAGGGGGCAACTGCCACACACTGAAGCGGTCGAGTATGTGTCGTCGCCCCATGTGCCGCCGGCCACACAACTCGTAGCTTTGTGCGCCATGACGGTAGAACCCGTGGCGGTCCCCCACGTCGTACGCGTCGACCTCTCCGGTCGTAGCGCCCTGGTGACCGGTGGTGGCAGCGGCATCGGCCGGGCCTGTGCCCTGCGCCTGGCGGCGGCCGGCGCGGCGGTGCTGGTGGTGGACCGGAACGTGGAGGCGGCCAAGGCGGTGGCCGCCGAGGCGGGCGGCCGGGCCGAGGGGATCGACCTGGCCGACCGGGCCGCGGTGGACCGGCTCGACGTCGATGTGGACATCATCATCAACAACGCCGGCCTCCAGCACGTCGCCCCCCTCCAGGACTTCCCGCCGGACCGCTTCGAGTACATCCAGCGGGTGATGGTGGAGGCGCCGTTCCTGCTCATCCGGCGCGCGCTGCCGCACATGTACGCCAACGGCTGGGGCCGGATCGTCAACATCTCCTCGGTGCACGGGCTGCGCGCCTCGCCGTACAAGTCGGCGTACGTCTCGGCGAAGCACGGCCTGGAGGGCCTGTCGAAGGTGGTCGCGCTGGAGGGCGCCGCGCACGGGGTGACCGCCAACTGCATCAACCCGGCGTACGTGCGGACCGCGCTGGTGGAGAGCCAGATCGCCGACCAGGCGGCCAGTCACGGCATCGGCGAGGACGAGGTGGTCGAGAAGATCATGCTGGCCCGGGCGGCGATCAAGCGGCTGATCGAGCCGGAGGAGGTGGCCGAGCTGGTGGCGTACCTGTGCTCGCCGCCGGCCGCGTTCATCACCGGCGCCTCGATCGCCCTCGACGGGGGCTGGACGGCCAACTAGTGGCCACGCGCACAATGTCGCTCATGTCGTCACCGGTCGAGTTCCTGGAACTGCTCGCCCGGGAGGCCGCCGCGGTCGAGTTCGAGGGACCGCTGGTGGCCGCCCGGGCCGCCGGCCTGCCCGCCGAGCGGCTGGCCGAGCTGGAGCAGGCGAAGGTGGTGGCGCTGCGGGTCCGCGCGCTGCTGGAGCGCCGACGCCGCCGCGAGATCGAACTCTCCGGCCTGTACGACACGGCCAGCGACCTGGCCGGGCTGCGCGACCTGGACGACGTGCTGCGGGCGATCGTGCACCGGGCGCGCATCCTGCTGGGCACCGACGTGGCGTACATGACGCTGAACGACGACGAGCGCGGTGACACGTACATGCGGGTCACCGACGGCTCGATCTCGGCCCGGTTCCAGCGGCTGCGGCTGGAGATGGGTGACGGCCTCGGCGGCCTGGTGGCCCAGACCGGCACCCCGTACGTCACCTCCAACTATCAGGAGGACGAGCGGTTCCGGCACACCGGGGAGATCGACGGCGGGGTGGGCGAGGAGGGCCTGGTGGCCATCCTCGGCGTGCCGCTGCGGCTCGGCTCCAGCGTGATCGGCGTGCTGTACGCGGCCAACCGCTCCGCCCGGCCGTTCGCCCGGGAGGAGGTGTCGCTGCTGGTCTCCCTGGCCGCGCACGCGGCGGTGGCGATCGACACCGCCCGGCTGCTGGCGGAGACCCGCTCGGCGCTGGCGGAGCTTTCGGCGGCGAACAGCACCATCCGGGCGCACAGCAGCTCGGTGGAGCGGGCCGCGGCCGCCCACGACCGGATGACCGCGGTGGTGGTGCGCGGCGGCGGGATGGAGGACGTGGCCGCGGCGGTCACCGACGTGCTCGGCGGCGCGCTGCTGGCGCTGGATCCGGAGGGCCGGCGGTTGGCCCGGGTGGGCGAGATCGAGGAGCCGGACCGGGCGGACCTGGTGGAGGCGGTGGCCGCGTCGCGCACCGAGGGGCGCAGCGTCCGCCGGGGCCCGCTCTGGTACGCCGCGGTGGTGGCCGGCGCGGAGAACCTGGGCGCGCTGGTGCTGCGGCCGGACGGCGAGCTGGTCGACGCCGACCAGCGGATCCTGGAGCGGGCCGCGCTGGTCACCGCGTTGCTGCTGCTGTTCCGGCGGACCGTGGCGGAGGCGGAGGGCCGGGTCCGGGGCGAGCTGCTGGACGACCTGATCGCCCGGCCGCTGCGGGACACCGACGCGCTGCGCAGCCGGGCCCGGCGGCTCGGGGTGGACCTGGACCGGCTCGGCCGCGGTCCGGGAGGCCGCCGAGGCGGAGGGGCTGGACAAGGTCTTCACCGATGCCGGCGCCGAGTGGCG
>NZ_JBSGJR010000292.1:0-8288 GCF_053605645.1 Micromonospora sp. NPDC003776 | reverse complement strand
GTCACCGCCGGCTGCTCCCCGCCGCCGCCCCGGCGGTTGCGCGACCAGCGCCACCAGCCGTACACGCTGACCGCGAAGAAGAAGACCTGCCGGCCGGCCTGGCCGTAGAGGTCGTGCGCCTGCGGGGTGGCGAAGACCCCGCCGAGGAAGACGGTGAACAGCAGCGCGTTGCCGATCATGCCGACCGGCCAGGCCCAGACCAGCCGGCGCAGCCCGAGCAGCGCGGAGGCGAGGCCGAAGACGTTGCCGACGATCTCCCGGACCAGCACCGGCGAGCCGGCGACGTGGACCTGGGCGTCGAGCAGCCAGCCGAGCGGGCCCGTCACCGGGCACCTCCGGTGAGCCGGTCGCCGAGCAGCCGCTCGACGTACTTGGCCAGCACGTCGACCTCGAGGTTGACCGGGTCGCCGGCGCTCTTGGCGCCGAGGGTGGTGAGCTTGAGGGTGGTGGGGATCAGCCCGACGGTGAACCAGTCGTCGCCGACCTCGGCCACGGTCAGCGAGACGCCGTCGACGGTGATCGAACCCTTCTCCACGACGTACCGGGCCAGGCCGGCGGGGAGCCGGAAGCGGACCGTCTCCCACTGCGCGGCCGGTTCCCGGGAGACGACCTCGCCGACCCCGTCGACGTGGCCCTGGACGAGGTGCCCACCGAGCCGGCTGTTCAGCGCGGCGGCACGTTCCAGGTTGACCGGGTCGCCGGGGCGCAGCGCCCCGAGCGCGGTACGCCGCAGCGTCTCCCCCATCACGTCGGCGGTGAAGACGCCGCCGTCGACGTCGACCACGGTCAGGCAGACCCCGTTGACCGCGATGGAGTCGCCGTGCCGGGCGTCCGAGGTGACCAGCGGGCCGCGGATGGCGACCAGCGCGGAGTCGCCTCCGGTCTCGGTGGTCCGGACGACCTCGCCCAGCTCCTCGACGATGCCGGTGAACATGTCAGGCCTCCCTCTTCCGGGGCAGCGCGGTGATCCGCAGGTCGGGACCGACCTGCGTAACGTCGGTGATCTCCAGGTCGATCGCGTCGGCGATGGTCGTCACGCCGGCGTCGAGCAGGGCGGTGGGGCCGGCGCCGAGCAGCTTCGGCGCGACGTACCCGACGATCTTGTCGACCAGCCCGGCGGCGAGGAACGCCCCGGCCAGCCGCGGTCCGCCCTCCAGCAGGGCGGCCCGGACGCCGCGGTGGTGCAGCTCCGCGAGCAGCGCGGGCTGGTCGACCCGGCCGTCCGGGCCGGCGCCGACCTCCGCCGCGGTCGCGATCCAGGTCCGGGCGGCGCCGTCGCGGACCCGGGCGTCGGCCGGGGTACGCCCCGAGCTGTCCACCACCACGCGCAGCGGCTGCCGGATGGCCAGGGTGCCGTCACGCAGGTTGCGGGCGGTGAGCCGGGGGTCGTCGGCGAGCACGGTGCCCACCCCGGCGATCACCGCGTCGACGGTGCCGCGCAGGGCGTGCACGTCGATCCGGGCCGCCTCGGAGGTGATCCACATGCTGGTGCCGTCGGCGGCGGCGGAGCGCCCGTCCAGGGTGGCCGCGTACTTCCAGATGAGGTACGGCCAGCCGCGGCGCATCGAGGTGAGCCAGGCGATGTTGCCGGCCTCCGCCTCGTCGGCGCGTACCGCCGTCTCGACCTCGATCCCGGCGGCGCGCAGGGTGGCCGCGCCGCCGGAGGCGACCGGGTTGGGGTCCGGGACGGCGATCACGACCCGGGCGACCCCGGCCGCGATGAGGGCGTGGCTGCACGGGCCGGTGCGGCCGGTGTGGTCGCAGGGTTCCAGCGTGACCACGGCGGTGCCGCCGCGGGCCCGCGTGCCGGCCTGGGCGAGCGCGACGATCTCGGCGTGCGGTCCGCCCGCGTACGCGTGGAAGCCCTCCCCGACGACCTCGCCGTCGGCGTCGAGCAGCACGCAGCCGACGACCGGGTTGGGGCTGGTGGTGCCGAGGCCGCGGGCGGCCAGCGTGATCGCGCGACGCATCGCCTCGTCGACGGAGACGCTCGCCATCGCCTGCCCCTGCCCTCTCGCTCGCCGGTCGCGCGCGGGCGGGGCGGGGAATGGCGGCACGGGTGCCGCGGACAGGCGGCGGCGGAGATCCCGGGGACGGCGGAGCCGACCCCGGGGAGCCCGGACGGCGGCCGACAGCGCGGCGGCCGGCAGGGGCCTCCCCGTCCCGCGCGCTGTCTCCCATCCGGACTGTCTGGAGGGCGGACGAACCGCTCCCCAACCGTCGGCCCCGGATTCTCACCAGGTCCACCGTCCGGCCGAAGCCGTCCGGGTCGCGGGCTTACCACGGTCGGACCGTGGATCACCGCCGGTTCGGAATTTCACCGAGCCCCGCCAGCGCGTGGTGGGTACACCGGAAGTCTTACACGTTCGAGCGGGCCCTGCGCCACAGAGGCGAGGTACCTCACAGGAAGAACAGGGGTGTCACGGTACGCCCCTACGCCGGTCGACCGCGACGTACGACCCGGGTTGGCTCTTGGCGACCGATTTCATCTCCGATGCCACCGCGATCGCCTCCAGGGGGTCGGTGAACCGCCGGTCGGAGTCGGAGAGGGAGACCCCGATGGAGAGGGTGACCAGGGCGGCCCGCCGGATGTTGCCGCGCCGGTCCTTCAGCTCGACGAAGCCGCGCTCCCGATCGGTCGGGTCGTAGAGGGCGTCGGCGGCCTTCTCGAAGTCGACCACGGCCCGGCTGGTCAGCGGCCGGATCTGGGCGGGGGTGCAGACGATGACGAAGTCGTCGCCGCCGACGTGGCCGAGGAAGGCCGGCGGCAGCCCGATCGAGACCACGGCCCGGTGCAGGCTGCGGGCCAGGGCGGAGATGAACTCGTCACCGCGGACGAAGCCGTACCGGTCGTTGACGCTCTTGAACCGGTCGATGTCGATGTAGCCGACCGCGTAGTCGGCGCCGTTGCGCACCCGGTCGCTGATCTCCCGGCGGATCCGGCTGTTGCCGGGCAGCCCGGTCAGCGGGGAGACCTCCCGGAACTCCTTGTTGCGCCGCAGCGTGGAGTTGACCCGGGCCACCAGTTCGAGGGTGTCGAAGGGCTTGACCAGGTAGTCGTCGGCGCCGACGCTCAGCCCGTTGACCTTGTCCTGGGTCATGCCCTTCGCGGTCAGCATGATCACCGGCAGGGCCGAGGTCATCGGGTCGGCCCGCAGCCGGCGGGTCAGCTCCAGGCCGTCGATCCGGGGCATCATCAGGTCCACCACGGCCAGGTCCGGGCGTTGCCGCTCGATGACCTCCAGGGCTTCCTGCCCGTCGCTGGCGTGCAGCACCTCGAAGCCGTGCAGCCGCAGGTTGAACTCGACGAAGCGGGCGATGTCCGCGTCGTCGTCGACGACCAGGATGACGTCGGGCCGGTCGCCGGTGGGGTCCACGTCAGGCCCCGGTCATCCCGCGTTCCGCCAGGCCGCGCAGCCGGCGTACCGCCTCGGCCGGGTCGTCGGCGCCGTAGACCGCGGTGCCGGCCACGAAGGCGTCGGCGCCCGCGGCGGCGGCCTGCTCGATGGTGTCGGCGGCGATCCCGCCGTCGACCTCGATCCGCAGCTCCAGGTGGCCCGCGGCGACGTGCCGGCGGGCGGCGCGCACCTTGTCCAGCAACTGCGGGATGAACCGCTGCCCACCGAAGCCGGCCTTGATCGTCATGATCAGCAGCGTGTCGAAGCTGGGCAGCAGCTCCAGGTACGGCTCGATCGGGGTGTCCCGGTCGATGGCCAGCCCCGCCTTGGCGCCGGCCGAGCGGAGGTCCTTGGCCAGGGCCACCGGGTCGTCGCAGGCCTCGGCGTGGAACGTGACGTTGTACGCCCCGGCGTCGGCGTAGCCGGGCGCCCAACGCCGCGGGTCCTCGATCATCAGGTGCACGTCGAAGGGGAGTTCGGTCGCCGCGCGCAGGCTCTGCACCACCGGTAGCCCGATGGTCAGGTTGGGCACGAAGTGGTTGTCCATGACATCCACGTGCAACCAGTCGGCGGCGTGCTCGACGGCGCGCACCTCGTCGGCGAGGCGGGCGAAGTCGGCGGCCAGGATGCTGGGGGCGACGATCGGCGGCGGTACGGTCACCGGGCCAGTGTACGAACGCGGTCAGCCACCGCCCGCAGCGCGGCACCGTCGGAGACTCGCAGTGACTCAGCGGTGACCCCCGGTGCAGAATGCGTCCGTCCGGAGAAAAATCCGGAACGAGAAGCCAGGCGCGGGTGGCCGATCGGCGGAAAGACGGCGAAACTCCAACAGGGACGGTCACGTAAGCTGCACGCCCGGTGGCGGAGGACGCCGTGCGGGCCGCCGCGACCGGCTGTCATCTTCCCGGAAAGGGCGGACGATGCGACGGTGGCTCCTGGCGCTGGCGCTGGCCGGCACGGCGACGGTGGTCCTGGGTGGCTGCGTCCAGACGCACCGGGCCGACGGTGACCTGACCGACGACTGGCCCGCGTTGCCGGCGCCCCGGTCGTTCGTCCCCGCCACCGACGCCTGCCTCCCCCGGATCACCGCGGTGGTGCAGGCCGGCACGTACGAGACGGTGGACTGCGGCCGCAGCCACCTCGCCGAGGTGGTGCACGTCGGCACCTTCGTCGGGGCCGCCGCGGCCGGGGCCCGACCCGAGCCCGGCTCCCCCGCGCTCCGGGTCGCCCGGGCGGAGTGCGACCAGCGGGCCCGGCAGGTCATCGGCGGGGACTGGCACGGCGCCCGGCTCACCATGAACATCGCCCTGCCCACGGTGACCGCCTGGCTGTCCGGCGCGCGCTGGTACCGCTGCGACCTGGCCGAGACCGACAGCATCGACAACACCCGCCCGGTCAACCGGGTGGGCAGCCTGCGCGGCTCGCTGGTCGGCGACAACCCGCTCGTGCACCGCTGCTTCGACCCGAAGCTGATCGGCGACAACCTCAACTACATGGCCCCGGTGCTCTGCGCCGAGCCGCACCGGGCCGAGTTTGTCGGCGTCTACGAGGAGCGGGACATGAGCTGGGACCGGTTCACCCGGTCCGCCGCGCAGGTGCACCGCCGGTGCATGGCGCTCATCGCGGTCTTCGCGAACGTGCCGAACAACAGCGAGCTGCCGTACCGGGCCGGTTCGATCTTCTACCCGCCGTCCCAGCGGGAGTGGGCGGAGGGCGACCGCGGGGTGCGCTGTTTCCTGTGGAGCGACGACCGGCGGCTGACCCGTTCGATGCGCGGGGTCGGCCCGGAGGGACTCCCCGTCATCTAGGCCGCGTCCCGCCGCGGCGCGGTGGTGATCGGGAGGCCACGGCCGGCGCGCTCGTGCCGTATGCTGCACCGCCGTAGCGGTCGACGACGGGGAGGTCGGTGCGATGCGGCGATGGTGGACGGCGGCCGCCCTGGGCGTGACCGCGGTGCTGGCGCTCACCGGGTGCGGGGCGCCGGGCGGGGTGGACCGGGACCTGGCCGACGACTGGCCGGCACTGCCGGCCGCCAAGGCGTTCGTGCCGGAGGCCGGCACCTGCCACGCCACCCTGCAGGACGTCGGCTATCTCAGCGGTTACAACCCGATCGACTGCGCCGCCGGGCACCGGTCCGAGACGCTGCACGTGGGCACCCTGACCGGCACGGACGCCGCCCGGTCCACGCTGCCGCGCCCCGGCTCGAACGGCGTACGCGCCGCCCGGGCCGAGTGCGACCGGAAGGTCAACACGGCGGTCGGGGCGGACTGGCGCAGCGGCCGACTGCTGCTCTCCGTGATCTTCCCGTCGGCGCAGGCGTGGGCCGGCGGGGCCCGCTGGTTCCGCTGCGACGTCTCGGAGGTGGAAAGCCTCGACGACGGCAGCGTCACCCTGCACAGCGGCAGCCTGCGCGGCGCGCTGAAGCCGGGCTCCCCGCTGGCCTTCGGCTGCTTCAACCCGAAGCTGGTCAAGGACGACATCGAGGAGATGCGGCCGGTGGCCTGCACGGCGAAGCACCACGCCGAGTTCGTCGGGATCTACCAGTTCCCGGACGTCTCGTACGCGCAGTTCCGCAGTTCCTCGGCGCGGACGCACAAGGCCTGCCGGAGCCTGATCGCGAAGTACGCGAAGGTGCCCGACAACAGCGACATGCAGTACCGCGCCGGCACGATCATCTACCACCCCCTGGAAGAGGAGTGGAAGAACGGCAACCGGGGCGTGCAGTGCTTCCTGTGGCTGTCCGACCGGACGCTGACCCGCTCGGTCAAGGGCGCGGGCAGCAAGGGGCTGCCGCTGCGGTGAGCGGGGCGGGACGGACCGAGCGGCCCGACCCGCCCCGGGCGGTGCGTGCCTAGCCGACCTGCAGGGTCACGTCGTCGATGACGAAGCTGGTCTGCAGGGATGCGTCCTCCACGCCGGTCCACTTGAGCGTGACCGTCTGCCCGGCGTACCCGGCCAGGTTGAAGGTGCGCTGGATGTAGCCGCCGGCCGCGTTGAGGTTCGAGTACGTCGCCAGCGTGGTGCTGCCGACCTGCACGGTCAGCTTGTCGTACGCGGTCGAGGCGGTGGTCTCGGCCGTGTCGATGTGCAGCCAGAAGGCGAGGGTGTAGCTGCTGCACCCGGCCGGCAGGGTCACCGACTGGGACAGGGTGTCGGTGTGCGAGCTGCCGTACCCGTCCAGCCACGCCTTGTACGACCCGGTCCGGGCCGCCTGGCCGGTCGAGTTGGTGATCACGCCCGAGCTGGCGGTCCACGGCGCGGTGCCCGACTCGAAGCTGCTGTTGCCGATGAGTTGCCCGCCCGTGCACCCGCCGCCCGTGCCTGTCACGGTGAGGCTGTAGCTGGCGCTGTGGGTGGCCGAGCCGGTGCCGGTGACCGTGATGGTGTACGTGCCGGTGGCGGCCGTCGAGGAGGCGTTGACCGTCATGGTCGCCGAGCCGCCGGAGGTCACCGAGGACGGGCTGAAGCTGACCGTCACCCCGCTCGGCGCCCCGGCGGCGGACAGGCTCACGGTCTGGGCGCTGCCGCTGGTGGTGGCCGTGTTGACGGTCGCGCTGGTGGCGCCGCCCTGGGCGACGCTGCCGGAGGTCGGGCTCACCGCGATCGAGAAGTCGTTGGCCGGGGTGCCGCCGACCGCCGTGTTCCAGATCGTGTACGCCACGCCGTCGGCGCTGCGGTTCAGGATGGTCGCGTTGATGTTGCTGGTGGTGTCGCAGGCCTTGTGGTAGCAGGAGTCGTACGCCGCCCCGGCGGTGCCGCCCCACTTGCTGGCCTGGGCGGACGTCTTGGTGTAGCTGGCCCCCGCGGCGTACCCGGAGGTCTGGATGCCGGCGTTGGCGAACGAGTAGTCGTCGCTGCGGCCCGCGCCCTCGGTGTTCTCCTCCGGCTGCAGGTTGAACGAGTCCCAGTACGCCTTCAGCGGCGCGGCCGTGGCGGAGGTGATCCGGTTGATGAAGTAGCCGCCGTTGGGCGAGGCCACCATGTCGAAGTTGTAGTACCCCTTGATGTAGCTCTTCTGCGTCGAGGTGAGCTGGCCGACGTAGTACTTCGAGCCCTGCAGGCCCTGCTCCTCGCCGTTCCACCAGGCGAACCGGACCCGCTTGGTCATGGCCGGGTTCTGGCTCGCCAGGACCAGCGCGTTCTCCAGCAGGGTGGCCGAGCCGGAGCCGTTGTCGTTGATGCCCGGGCCGGCGGAGACGCTGTCCAGGTGGGCGCCGAACATGATCACCTGGTCGGCGGGACCCTGCGGCCACTCGGCGATCAGGTTGCTCGCCGGGTAGGTGCAGGTGGTGCAGGTCTGCTCGGTGACCGTGTAGCCGGCCGCCTGCAGCTTCTGCTTCACGTACGCCACCGAGGCGGTGTAGCCGGCCGAGCCGGCCCGCCGGGTGCCGCCGTTGTTGGTGGCGATGGTGTTGAGCTGGGTCAGGTGGGCCTGGACGTTGGTCACCGAGATGTCGGGGGCCGCGGCGGCGGCCAGTTGCGGTGCCGCCGGTGCGGGGGCCGCGGAGGCGGAGGGCGCGGCCAGGGCCGCCGTAATGGCGGCGGAGAGGGCGAGCGCGAGGCCCGCGATCGGGGTGCGACGTCTCATGGAGACTCCTCGTGGGGGTCGGCGGGGCGGACGGGCGGGGTGCGAGCGCCCCCGTGGGCCCGCGTGCGAACCGCAGGCTTGATCGGAACAGTTACATGTATCGATCTGCGAGTCAACGGGCCGTCACATCCCACCTGAACACTCCCCCCGCCGGGATGCCCGCCATCCCCCGGAACCGCCTCCTGCGCAGAGTTGATCAAGGGGTTTGCGTCGGGAAGTGGGGGGTGGGCGGCGCAAACCCCCAGTAGAACTCGGTTTGGGATAGCGCCGGGGGGAGGCGCGGCGGGAGATAGGGAGAGGGG
>NZ_JBSGJR010000291.1:0-8306 GCF_053605645.1 Micromonospora sp. NPDC003776 | reverse complement strand
GGCCGGCGCAACCCGCTCGGCGCCGTGCCGTTGCTGTGGCGGCGGCCCCGGCTCGGCGCGGTGACCCTGGCCAGCAGCGTCGGCTACCTCGGCGTCGGCGCGCTGCCGGTCGTCGCGGCGCTGCTCGCCGGGCGGTTCCACCACACCGCGTACACCGGACTGTTCCTGACCGCCGCGTCGCTCGGCGGGTTGGCCGGCTCCCTCTGGTACGCGCGGTTCCCGATCCGCTCGCACCCGCCCGAGCGGGTGGTGCTGGCCTGCCTGCTCGCCATGGCGGTGCCGTACGCGCTGGTGCCGGTCGCGCCGGCGCTCTGGCTCGTGCTGGTGCTGTTCCTCCTCGTCGGGATCCTGAACGGTCCGCTGTTCTGCGCCGTGCTCGCGGTGCGGGACCGGGAGGCGCCGCCGGGCGTGCACACCCAGGTGTTCACCATCGGCGCCGGTCTCAAGACGACGGCCGCCGCCGGCGGCGCGGCCATCGCCGGCGCCTTCACCGGCTTCGGTGCCGGCGTCCTGCTCCTCGGCGTCGCCGCCTGCCAGGCACTCGGCGCGGTCGCCGGGGCGGCGGTCCTGCGGCTGCCGCTCGGCGGTCAGGCCGGCGCAGCCGACGACCGGCGGTAGAGGTCGGCGAGCTGTTCGGCGGTGTCGGCGAGGCGGTCGCGCAGCGCGGCGGGGGAGAGGACCTCCACCTCGGCGCCGAGCCGGAGCAGGTCGCCGTGCGCGTGGGTGAGCGACTCGATGGGTACGACCGCCCGCACCCAACCGTCCTCGCCGGCCGGCCCGGCGCTGGCGTCGACGGCGGCGACCACGGCGTCGCTGGCGATCTCCCGCAGGCGTTCCCGCCCGCGCGGCGAGAGCCGAATGGTCGCCTCGTCCCGGTGCAGCCGGGACCGGAACTGCACCACGTGCGCCCGCCACCAGCCGGGCAGGTCGAACTCGGGCCGCTCGAACGGCTCGTCGAGCGGGGTGAGGTCGAGGATCTGGTTGACCCGATAGGTGGCCGGCTCGGGCCGGTCCGGCCGGGCGGCCACCACGTACCAGCGGCCGCCCTTGAGCACCAGGCCGTACGGTTCGAGGACCCGGGTCACCTCGCCGGTCCAGCTGCGGTAGCGCACCCGGATCCGCCGCTGCCGCCACACCGCGTCGGCCGTCGGGGCCAGGTACGGCGACGGGTCGCCGTCGGAGTACCAGCCCGGGGTGTCCAGGTGGAAGCGCTGCTGGAGCTGGGCGGCCCGGTCGGCGAGCGGCGCCGGCAGGGCGGCGCGCAGCTTGAGTTGCAGGGTGGCGACGACGGACTGGTAGCCCAGTTCGGCGGCCGGGCCGGGCAGCCCGGCGAACAGCAGCCGGTCGGCCTCCTCGGCGGTGAGCCCGGTCAGCCGGGTCCGCCAGCCGTCCACGAGCCGGTACCCGCCGGCGTGGCCGGCCTCCCCGTACAGCGGGATGCCGGCGGCGTGCAGCGACTCGACGTCCCGGTAGACGGTGCGCACCGACACCTCGAGGCGCTCGGCCAGCTCGGCGGCGGTGAGCCGGCCGTGCGTCTGCAGCAGCAGCAGGATGGACAGGAGACGACTGGCCCGCATTCTGCTGACAGTAGCTGTCAGGGGAGACGTTCTAGCGTCCCGGCATGGCTTTCCACGACAAGGAACTGACCGTGCCGGGGACCCTCGAGGTCGCCGGCCGGCACGTCAAGCGCTACCACATCGACCAGCCGGAACGCCGGCTCGAACCCGCGGTGGTCGACGCCGCGTACGCGTACCTGCCGAAGCTGCTGCCCGAGTCGGACGGCGGCACCCCGCCGGCGAGCTGGGTGGTGCTGCACCGGGGCGCGGACACCGGCGCGTACCTGCTGGCGTACAGCTGGTTCTTCGACAACGTGGTGGAGTGCCGCATCGCGATCGCCGGTCAGCCCGCCCTGGACTGTCCGGACGACGACCCGGCGCACTTCGTCCCGCTGGACCGTCCCGGCGTGGGCTGCGTCTGGGAGCTGGGCGTGCTGGAGCACGAGCGGACCGCCTGGGTCCGGCACGTGCTCGCGCTCGACGAGCCCGATCTGCCCGGCTACCTCGCGGACACCCGCGCCGAGGGGCCGGTGGGGTTCTGATGGGCGACTTCGACTTCTTCGTCGGCAGCTGGGACGTGACCAACCGGCGGCTGACCAAGCGGCACGTCGGCAGCGACGACTGGGACGAGTTCCCCGGCACCAGCGTCGCCCACTCGTTCTTCGACGGCGCCGGCAGCTTCGACGAGATCCGCTTCCCGACCCGGGGCTTCTCCGGATCGACGGTCCGCATCCGGGACGCGGCGACCGGGCTCTGGTCGATCTACTGGATGAACAGCCGGCGGGGCGTCCTGGAGCTGCCGCCGGTGGTGGGCCGGTTCGTCGACGGCGTCGGCACCTTTTACGGCGACGACACCGACGAGGGGCGGCCGATCCGCTGTCGGTTCATCTGGTCGGGGATCACGTCCACCTCCTGCCGGTGGGAGCAGGCATTCTCCACCGACGGCGAACGCACCTGGGAGACGAACTGGATCATGGACTTCACCCGGTCCTCCGCTCGCCCGCAGATGGCGGGATAGCGGCCGGTAGTGACCGCCATTTCCGGGAACCCGGCGGGTCAGGTCACGGAGCCGCGAGTCCGCCGGTTGAGGGGGCGGACGGAGCGGCGCGCGGCGGCGCGGGGCAGACAGGGAGTGGTCCGACATGAAGATCGTCGTCATCGGCGGCACGGGACTCATCGGCAGCAAGCTGGTGGCCATCCTCAGCGGGCAGGGGCACGAGGCGGTGGCGGCCTCGCCGAAGTCCGGGGTGAACACGCTGACCGGGGAAGGGCTGGCCGAGGCGCTCGCCGGCGCGGACGTCGTGGTCGACGTGTCGAACTCGCCGTCGTTCGAGGACGCGGCGGTGCTGGAGTTCTTCCAGACCTCCACCCGCAACCTGCTCGCCGCCGAGCCGGCCGCCGGAGTGCGTCACCACGTCGCGCTGTCGATCGTCGGAGCCGACCGGATGCCGGACAGCGGCTACCTGCGGGCGAAGGCCGCCCAGGAGAAGCTGATCAGGGAGTCCGGGCTGCCCTGGTCCATCGTGCGGGCGACCCAGTTCTTCGAGTTCGTGCCCGGGATCGTCGACGCCGCGACGCAGGGCGACACGGTGCACCTCGCGCCCGTGCTGATCCGGCCGATGGCCGCCGACGACGTGGCGGCGGCGGTCGCCGACGTCGCGATCGGTGCCCCGACCGAGGCGGTGGTCGACGTCGCCGGGCCGGAAGAGTTCCGCCTCGACGAGCTGGGCCGTACCACGTTGGCGGAGCGTGCCGACCCGCGTCAGGTGGTGACCGATCCCGGTGCGGCGTACTTCGGGGCCGTGCCGACCGAACGGTCGCTGGTTCCCAGCGACGGCGCCCGGATCGCCGCCACCCGCCTCGCCGACTGGCGTGCGCGAGCGCGGTAGCCGCCCGGCGGCCGGTCGCCTCGGCGGCCGGCCGCCACCGGGACGCGCGGGATCGAACCTGGTGATGGTGGTCGACCGGGCAAACTGCGCCGGGACGCCGGCGGCGCCGCGCACCGGTGGCAGGGCCGTGCCCGGGCACGGGGCACCGGTCAGGGCGGGGGTGGTGCGGTGGTCCGGTAGATCGCGGTCAGCCAGACGTCGAGCAGCACGTCGACCACGTCCGGTTCGGCCACCGCCGGCCCGTCCCCGGCGAAGGTCGCGTACCAGACCCGTTCGTTCATGGAGTTCAGCGCGATGGCGAGGTCCCGGGCGGGCAGCCCGTCCGGGGCCGCGCCGCGGCGGCGCTCGCCCTCGACCGCCGCCTGGACCGCGCGGACCCAGCGTTCCAGGACCTCGGCCCAGAGCCGGCGCACCTCGGCGTTGGTGCCGCGTACCTGGGCGCAGGCCAGCACCAGCGCCCGGTGCGCGCCGAAGGTCGCGTGGAACCGGGCGATCAGCTCCCGCCAGCGGGCGCGCGGGTCCTCGGCGAGCCGGTCCAGCACGTCACCCGCGGCGGCGTCGGCCTCCTCGGTGACCCGGTCGAGCAGGGTGAGCAGCACCGCGTCCTTGGACGGGAAGTAGAAGTAGAACGTGGGCCGGGAGATGCCGGCGCCCTTCGCCAGGTCGTCGATGGAGATGTCGCCGAAGGCGCGCTGCTCCAGCAGCCGCTCGGCGGTGGCGAGGATGGCCAGCTCCCGGTCGTCACCGGCGGAGCGGCCCGGGCGCCGCCCGCGGGTCCGCGCGGTCCCGGTCGGCGTGCGGGCGGTGGTCATGTCGGCTGATGCTACACCCGCTCAACACCCTGTCGATGCCACTCGACAGGGTGTTGACTGCCGTCGACACAGGTGGATAGGGTCCGGTCGACCGCCGCCCGAAACGGAGAGATGCCATGGCCTCCGACCACGTCGACGTCCTCATCGTCGGTGCCGGGCTGTCCGGCATCGGCGCCGCCGTCCACCTGCAACGCCAGTGCCCGGGCAAGACGTACGCGGTGCTGGAGGCGCGCGGCGCCATCGGCGGCACCTGGGATCTGTTCCGCTATCCGGGCATCCGCTCGGACTCCGACATGTACACCCTCGGCTACTCGTTCAAGCCGTGGACCAACCCCAAGGCGATCGCCGACGGCGACTCCATCCGCGAGTACGTGCGCCAGACCGCCCGCGAGTACGCCGTCGAGGAGCACATCCGCTTCCACCACCGGGTGGTCCGCGCCGAGTTCGACAGCGCCACCGCCAGGTGGACGGTCCACGCCCGCCGCGACGACACCGGCGAGGAGGTGGTCCTCACCTGCGGGTTCCTCTTCACCAACTCCGGCTACTACCGCTACGACGAGGGCTACACCCCGCAGTTGCCCGGCGTCGAGCGCTACGCCGGTCGGCTCGTGCACCCGCAGCACTGGCCGACCGACCTCGACTACACCGGCAAGCGGGTGGTGGTGATCGGCAGCGGCGCCACCGCGGTCACCCTGGTCCCGGCGATGGCCGAACGGGCCGCGCACGTCACCATGCTCCAGCGCTCACCCACGTACGTCATCTCGCTGCCCTCGCGCGACGCGCTGGCCGACGCGCTGCGCCGCCGGCTGCCGGCGAAGGCCGCGTACACCGTGGTGCGCTGGAAGAACGTCGCGCTCGGGGTGGCCAACTTCCAGCTCAGCCGCCGCGCTCCCCGCCTGGTGAAGAGGTTCCTGCGCCGGGCCGCCAAGGGCCAGCTGCCGGTCGGGTACGACATCGACCGGCACTTCTCGCCCCGCTACAACCCCTGGGACCAGCGGCTCTGCGTGGTGCCCGACGGCGACCTGTTCCGGGCGGTCAGCCAGGGGCGTGCCGCGGTGGTCACCGACACCATCGACACCTTCACCGAGCGGGGCATCCGGCTCGCCTCCGGCACCGAGTTGCCCGCCGACATCGTGGTCACCGCCACCGGGCTCAACCTGCTCGCCCTCGGCGGCATGACGATCGCGGTGGACGGCGCCGAGGTGGACCTCGCCCGCACCGTCGCCTACAAGGGCATGATGCTCTCCGGCGTGCCGAACTTCGCCATGACCATCGGCTACACCAACGCCTCCTGGACCCTCAAGGCCGACCTGGTCGCCACCTACGTCTGCCGGCTGCTGCGTCACCTGGACGCCACCGGCCAGCAGATCGTCACCCCGCTCGCCCCGGACACGGACGACCTCGTACCGATCATCGACCTGAAGTCCGGGTACGTGCTGCGCGCCGTCGACCAGCTGCCCAAGCAGGGGCCCCGGGCGCCGTGGCGGCTGCACCAGAACTATCCCCGGGACGTACGGCTGATGCGGCGCGGCCCGCTCACCGACGGCGTGCGCTTCTCCCGGGCCACCGCCACCGAGCCCGCCGCCCGCGTCGGCTGACCAGGAGGACCGGCATGAAGGACTTCGTCTTCTCCGGCGGCACGGCGGTGCTGACCGGCGCGGCCAGCGGCATCGGCGAGGCGCTGGCGCACGGCCTGGCCCGGCGCGGCACCGACCTGGTGCTGCTGGACCGGGACGCCGAGCGGCTCGACGCCGTGGTGGCGGCGATCCGCGCCGCCCACCCCGACCGGCGGATCGAGACCCACCTGGTCGACCTCGCCGACGCCGCGGCCACCGACCGGGTGGCCGCCGAGATCCGGGCCGCGCACCCCCGCGTCCGGCTGCTGATCAACAACGCCGGGGTGGCGCTCGGCGGCCGGTTCGACCAGGTCACCCTGGAGGAGTTCCTCTGGGTCATCGAGATCAACTTCCGGGCGCTGGTCCGACTGACCCACGCGCTGCTGCCCTCGCTCAAGGCGGAGCCCGGCGCCCACCTGGTCAACCTCTCCAGCCTCTTCGGGATCATCGCCCCCGCCGGCCAGGCCGCCTACTCGGCCAGCAAGTTCGCCGTCCGCGGTTTCACCGAGGCGCTGCGGCACGAGCTGGTCGACGACGGTGTCGGCGTCACCTCGGTGCACCCGGGCGGCATCCGCACCCGGATCGCGGCCAGCGCGCGGGTCGGCAGCGGCGTCTCCCGTGAGGAGTACGAGGCCGGCCGCAAGCAGTTCGAGAAGCTGCTCTCCATCGACCCGGCCAGGGCCGCCGAGGTGATCCTGCGGGGCGTCGAGCGCCGCCGCGGCCGGGTGCTGATCGGCTGGTCGGCCAAGCTGCCCGACCTGCTGGCCCGGGTCGCACCCGCCTCGTACGGCAGGCTCCTGGCGCTCGGGATGCGGCCGAAACCGGCGGCGGTGCCGGCCCCGCGCCCCGCCCCCGAGGCCGCCACGCCCGCCGAGCCGGGCCGGCCGGCGTGAGCCTCGTGCGCGCCGACGAACTGACCGTGGCCGGGCGGCGGGTCCGCTGCCGCGTCGCCGGCGACGGCCCGCCCGTGGTCCTGCTGCACGGCATCGGCCGCACCCTCGACGACTTCGCCGACCAGCACCAGGGCCTGGCCCGGGACCACCGGGTGGTCAGCGTGGACCTGCCCGGCCACGGCGGCTCCGCGCCGCTGGACGGGCCGCACAGCCTGCCCGCGCTCGCGTCCTCGGTGGCCGAGGTGCTGGACGCGGTCGGGGTCACCGGGCCCGCGCACCTGGTCGGCAACTCCCTCGGCGGGGCGCTGGCGATGCGGCTGGCCGTCGACGACCCGGCCCGGGCGGCGAGCCTCGTGCTGGTCAACAGCGCCGGCTTCGGCAAGGAGGTCACCTTCGCGCTGCGGCTGCTGGCGCTGCCCTTCGCCCGGCTGCTGCTGCGGCCGCACCCGGCGATCGCCCGGCGCACCGAGCGGGCCATCTTCCACGACCCGGCGTACGTCACCGAGGCGCGGGTCGCCACCGCGCTGGCCGCGGCCGGGCAGCCGCACGCCGCCCGGGTGATGCTGGAGCTGGTCCGCAGCCTGGGCACCTGGCGGGGCGTACGCCCGCAGTGGCGGGCCGAGCTGCTCGACGCGGTGGCCGCGCTCGGCCTGCCCACCCTGGTGGTCTGGGGCGAGCGCGACCTGGTCCTGCCCGCGCGCCACCTGGCGAACGCGCGCGCCCGGTTCCCGCAGGCGCGCACCCACCTCTTCGCCGACTGCGGGCACATGCCGCAGATCGAACGGGCCGCCGAGTTCGAGGCCCTGGTCAGGCGGTTCTGGTCCGAGGCCGGTGCCGCTGGACCAGCGTGACGGCCACCAGCACGAGCAGCACGCCGGCGATCACGTCGACCGGCGCCGCCAGCCACGGTGCCGCCAGCACCAGCAGCGCCGCGGCGGGGAAGAGCGCCCGGCCGAGGCCGCGCTTGGCCCGCAGGTGCAGCGCCCAGAGGGTGAGCAGGTAGCCGGCGACCGGGACGGCGACGGCGTAGCCGACGACCCGGCCGGAGACGTGCGCGGCGTGCAGGTCGTGGTCGACCGCCACGGCCAGCCCGGCACCCAGCGCGGCGATCGCCGCGAAGATCAGGTAGTGGCCGTAGCCCCAGAACAGCGCGCTCCCCAGGGACAGCGGCGGCACCGGGCCGGGCCGGTCGAAGTAGAGCCACCAGACGGCGAAGACGATCACCAGACCCGCCGCGGCCAGCGACCACAGGCCGGCGTTGCCAGCGTCGATCCCGCCCTGGATCGCCAGCGAGGTGGACAGCACCACCTCACCGAGCACGATCAGGGTGAACAGCTGGTACCGCTCGGCGATGTGGTGCGGGTGCCAGGTGGTCATCCCGTGCCGCTCGGCCAGCGCCGGCACCAGCAGGTCGGCCAGGGCCAGCACCAGGAACACCGGCAGGCCGCCCTCGTGCGGCAGGAGCAGTCGCAGCAGCCAGCCGGCCTGCACCACGGCCACCCCGACCGCGTACGTGACAGCGGTCCGGCGGTGCGCCGCG
>NZ_JBSGJR010000290.1:0-8323 GCF_053605645.1 Micromonospora sp. NPDC003776 | reverse complement strand
GACGGGCGTGGTGCGGGCGGGGGTGGGGGACGGTTCCACGTGCGCGCAGAACCACACCGGGATCCGCTCCCAGTTCATGTTCAACCCCCCGCGCCCGCCGGCCGCCGCGACCTCCTCCAGCGGTGCGCTGGCCACGGTGCTGGCCACGTAGGGCACGCCGGCGGCCCGGGCGGCCGCGGCCAGGGCCACCTCGCCGTCGGGGTGCAGCAGTTTCTGGTACGCCATCGGCGCGACCGCGGCCGGCAGGGCGGACGTGCCGCCGGGCAGCGCCGTCTCGGTGCGCGGCACGTCCACGCCGGTGAGCACCCGGGGCAGCACCGTCACCCGGTCCAGGGCGGCGCGGTTGGCGGCCAGGGTGTTCTCCGCGCCGCTGCCACCCTCGACGAAGTCCCAGACCTCGGGCGGCAGCACCGCCCGGGCCAGCTCGGCGAAGTCGGCCAGGCTGGCGGGCGGGACGAACGCCGCCGCGGCGGCCGACGCCACGGCCACGGCCGACTCAGTCATGCTCGGCCCCGTCCGTCACCGGGCCGGCGACGCCCGCGGGGCTCAGCCCGAACCGGTCGCGCAGGAAGGCCGCCGCCTGCTCCTGGGCCCGCCGGCCGGCGTCGAATGCGCCCGGCATGGCGAAGAAGCCGTGGATCATGCCGGCGTAGCGGGTCGCCTCGGTGGGGACGCCGGCCTCCCGCAGCCGGGCGGCGTACCGCTCGCCCTCGTCGCGCAGCGGGTCGTGCTCCGCGGTGATCACCAGCGCCGGGGGCAGCCCGGAGAGGTCCTCGGCGAGCAGCGGCGAGGCGAGCGGGTGGGCCGCGTCGGCCGGATCGGCCAGGTAGTGCTGCCGGTACCAGGCGACGGAGTGCCGGTTGAACAGCAGCGGGTCCTCGTCGGCGGGCGACGGCTCCAGGTCGTTGGGCGGCGCCGGACGCGCCGAGCTGGAGTCGTCGACGCGGCCGGGCCGCTGGTCGGTGTTCGGGTAGACCAGCAGCTGGGCGACGAGCCGAGGACCGCCGTCGGCGCGGGCCAGCAGGGTGACCGCAGCGGCGAGGTTGCCGCCCGCGCTGTCCCCGCCGACCGCGATCCGGTCCGGGTCGACGCCGGCCTCGTCGGGGTGCGCGGCGAGCCAGCGCAGCGCCGTGTGGCCGTCCTCCACGGCGGCCGGGAAGCGGTGCTCGGGGGCCAGCCGGTAGCCCACCGTCACCGTCTGGCAGCCGGTGGCGTTGACCAGCCGCCGGCAGATCCCGTCGGCGGTGTCCACGCTGCCGAGCGTCCAGCCGCCACCGAAGAACCAGACCAGGGTGGGCAGCGGGCCGTCCCCGGTCGGGCGGTGGATCCGCACCGGCAGCGGCCCGTCCGGGCCGGGGACCTGCGTGTCGCGTACCTCCGCGACGGGCTCGACCGCGCCGGAGCCGGCGCGGATCGCGGCGAGGTCGGCGGCGCGGGCCTCGGCCAGGGTCTGGGTGTAGAGCGGTGCGGTGCCGGCGGCCGCGCGCGCGGCCCGCCACGCGACCACCTGCGGGTCGAGGGCCATCGTGGACTCCTAGCTGCCGGTGGTGACGAAGAGCTTGTCGATGCCGCGCAGGAAGAGGCTGCCGCTGTAGGTGAAGTCCCGGGTGACCCGCAGGCCGGGGAAGCGGGCGAACAGCCGGGGCAGGGCGAGCCGCCCCTCCAGCTTGGACACCGCCGAGCCGAGGCAGAAGTGCAGCCCGACGCCGAAGGCGAGCGAGGGCGGGCCGTCCCGGCGCGGGTCGAACCGGTCCGGGTCCGGGAACCGGGCCGGGTCGCGGTTGGCCGCGGCGATCAGCAGCAGCACGTTCTCGTCCGCCTTGACCGGCACGCCGCCCAGCTCGGTGTCGCGCGGGGCCGAGCGGGCCAGGAAGTGCACCGGGCTCTCCATCCGCAGGATCTCGTCCACACAACCGCGGGCCAGCGCGTCGTCGCCGGGCAGCGCGGCGACCACCTCGGGGTGGGCCAGCAGCAGCGGCAGGCCGTTGCTGAACATGTAGACGGTGGTGACGAAGCTGGCGTTGAAGAGCACGATCAGGTTGCTGATCAGCTCCTCCTCGGTCAGCTCCACCCCACCGGCGTCGAGCACCTCGACCAGCCCGCTGATCAGGTCCATGCCGGGCTGCCGCCGCCGGTGGGCGATCAGGTCCCGGTAGTAGGCGCGCAGCTCCTCGGCGGCCTGGTTGGCCCGGGCCAGCCGTTCCGGTGTCTTGCCGGCGACATCCATGTACTCGTCGATCCAGTCGACCCGCTGCCGGTACCAGGCCAGGTCCGCCTCGGGCAGCCCGATGAACTCGGCCATCACCAGCGCCGGGACCGGGTACGCGAAGTCGGCGACGAAGTCCACCTCGGCCCCGCCGGCGCCGGCCTCGGCCATCCGGTCGAGGCGCTCGTCGACGACCCGGACGATCACCGGCTCCAGCGCCCCCAGGCGGCGCGGGGTGAACGTCTTGGCGAACACCGACCGCATCCGGGTGTGGTCGGGTGGGTTGATGAACATCATGGAGCTGAGGAACGTCCGCAGGATCTCCTGCTGCTCCCAGCCCGGCGGGAAGCCCTTGTACCACTCCGGGTCGCGGAGCACCTGGTCCACCAGGTCGTACCCGCCGGCGACGGCGGTGATGGTGCTGTGCTCCGACCGGGTGGGGATGGCGTGGATCGGCCCGTGCCCGTGCAGGGCGGCGTACCACGGGTAGGGGTTCTGCCGGCCCTGCTCGCTGTACAGGCCGGTCAGGATCTCGTCGACGTCCACGGCGGTGGTTCCTCCCCAGGAGTAGGCGGCGGGGGCGGCGTGGTGCCGACGCCACCCCCGCCCGCTGTCACAGGCCCAGCAGTCGCAGCGGTACGGCGTCCGCCATCGCCTGCGCGCCGCTGTCGTTCGGGTGGATGTGGTCCCCGGCGTCGTACGCCGGCAGCAGCCGGCTCGGGTGCGTCGGGTCGCGCAGCACGGCGTCGAAGTCGAGCACGCCGTCGAACTCCGCCGCCCCGGCCCCGCGCAGCCAGGCGTTCACCGCCTGCCGGGTGGCCTCCTTCTCCTCGGTCCAGACCCCCGGCCCGCCGTTGCCCTCGTACGGGGTGATGGTGCCGACCAGGCTGGTCAGGCCGCGCTCCTTGGCCTGCTGGTTGATCTGCCGGAGGGTGGCGATGATGCTCTCGGCGCTGTCGCCGTTCATCCAGATGTCGTTGATGCCCAGGTGGGTGACGAGGGTGCGGACCCCGGTCTGCGGGAAGACGTCCTCGTTGAGCCGGGCCAGGGCGTTCGGGCCGAGCTCGTAGTAGCCGGGGAAGCCGCCCGCGCCGGGCTCGGTGCCCTCGTGGTTGAGCCGGTTGCCGGAGAGGCTCAGGTTGAGCACGCCGGGGGTGCGGACCTCGGGCCGGGCGTCGATGAGCCGCTTGGCGAGCAGGTCCGGCCAACGCCGGTCGGCGTTGACGGTGCTGCCGTTGCCGTCGCCGATCGAGTCGCCGAGGACGACGACCGAGCCGGGGCTCATCCGGCGTTCCACGTCGATGCCGGACAGGAACATCCAGCAGCAGTCCACCCTGCGGGTGAACTCGGGACTGGTGACGGCGCTGGTCAGGTCCGTGCCGCCGATGAAGGTGGTGGTCCGGGACTGGCCGTGGAAGGACACCGGGCCGGTGAGCACCGGGAAGTACAGCGTGACGACTAGGTCCTCCTGCTCGTCGACGGGGAAGTCCAGCGGGTCGCTGAGCAGCTCGGCGCCCTTGTTGATGGTGGCCGAGGCGGAGCCCTGGAAGGTCAGCTCGTGGACGGTGGCCGGGTCGATGTCGGACCGGTCCTCGGTCGCCGCGTCGGGCCGGGCGACGGTGGCGTGGCCGACCTTCACCGCCTGCTCGCCGTAGAGGTTGGTCAGCCGGACCCGGAGCCGGTCGCCGCCGACGGTGGTCTGCACGGTCATCCGGATGCTCTGGTTGTTCAGGCCGGTGTTGGTCAGGCCCACGGTGTTGCCGCGGGTCACCGCCGCGGCCCAGCTCGCCGCCCATTCGCTGCGCCCGGGCAGGGCGCCGTCGGTGTCGGCGGGGCCGGCGCTCGCGGTGACCGCCGGGGTGCCGGCGATCAGCAGTGCGGCGGCGGACGCTATGACGTGCCATCTCTTCGGGGTCGGCATTGATCCTCCATCGTCGGCAGCCCCGGGCACGGTCGGATCGACGGCGATGCCCGGGTGATGGACCGGAAACTAGCCGCCCGCGAAGACGAGCGTCAATCAACCTGATCGACATGATCGAATGTCCTCGAGGTGTCGGCGGGCACCGTTCGGCTCTGTCCCGGCCCGACCGGCGTGCCTAGGCTCTACAACCGGCGGCGGTGCGGTCGCCGGCCTGGCACCTGTCGCCCGTCCTGGCTCTGACTTGCCCGGACACTCGTTCCCGGCGGCCTGCGCGGGCGGATCCCCCGCCGGCCACCGGCCGATCACGATGGGGGCTGCGCGATGACTGACGGCGCCGACCGACCGACGTCCTACGTGCACCGGGCACTGGAGCTGTTCGCCGATTTCGGCGATCGCGAGGCGCTGGTCGGTGGCGGCCGGCGGCTGACCTACCGCGAGGTCGCCGCCGAGGTGCGCGGCCTGGCCGGCGCGCTGCTGCGGCACGGCGTACGGCCGGGTGACGCGGTGCTGGTGATGCTCGGCAACGCCGTCGAGGGCCCGCTGCTCCAGCTCGCCCTGCACCTGCTCGGCTGCCGGACCATGTGGGTCGCCCCGGTCACCTCCCGGCGGGAGGTCGACGAGTTCGTCGCCCTCGCCCGCCCCGACGCCTTCGTCCACGACGCCCGCGACGCCGACTCGCTCGGGCGGGAGATCGCCGCCGGGCTGGCCGGCGTACCGGTGCTCTGCCTCGGCTCCGGCGGCGCCGGGCCGGAGCTCACCGCCGACCTGGACGCGGCGGTCGAGCTGCCCGCCGGCGTGCCCTCCCCCGAGTCGTTCCTGCAGACCAGCGGGACCACCGGCACACCGAAGCTGGTGCACCACCGGGAGAGCTTCTACCAGCAGGTCCTCGCGCTGGCCGCGGACTTCCGCGCGGCCGGGTTCCCGCTGCTGCGGCACCTGTCGCACTCGCCGATGTGGCTGGCCAGCGGCCAGATCACCACCCTGTTCAACCTGTTCACCGGCGGGGTGCTGTTCCTGCGTGACCGGTGGGACCCGGCGGCGTTCATCCGGACCGTCGACACCGAGCGGCTCACCTCCACCTTCGTCACCCCGCCGATGCTCTACGAGGTGCTCGACCACCCGGCCCTGGACGGGGCCGACTTCTCCGCCATGTTCATGTTCAACGTGGGCGCGGGGCCCGCCGCGCCGGCCCGGCTGCGGCAGGCGATCGCCCGCTTCGGCCCGTGCCTGCGGATCGTGTACGGGCTCAGCGAGGCGGTGGTGATCTGCGCGCTGCCGGGGCTGACCGAGGACCCGGCGCACCCGGAGCGGCTGCGCTCCTGCGGCCGGCCGTACGGGGACGTGGCGGTGGAGATCCGCGACGCCGAGGGGCGGGTGCTGCCCGCCGGGGTGGACGGCGAGGTGTGGGCGCGTACGAAGCTGAGCTTCGCCGGCTACCACGGCCGGCCCGAGCTGACCGCCGAGTCGCTGGTCGACGGCTGGGTCCGCACCCGCGACATCGGCCACCTCGACGACGACGGCTACCTCTACCTGGTCGACCGGCTCCAGGACCGGATCCTCACCCAGCAGCGCAGCTGGCCGATCTACTCTCGCCCGATCGAGGACGTGCTCGCCGCCCACCCCGGGGTACGCGCCGCCGCCGTGATCGGCGTGCCCGACCCGGTGGCCGGCGAGCTGCCGTACGCGTACGTGGTGCCGGCGCCCGGGGCGGCGGTGACCGGAGACGAGCTGATCGCGCTGGTGACCCGGGAGCTGAGCGACACCTGGGCACCCGGGGCGGTGGAGTTCGTCGAGGCGCTGCCACTGAACCGCTCGGCCAAGGTGGACAAGCGCGCCCTGCGCGCCCGGTACGCCGCCGCCCACCCGGCCGACGCCGAGTCGGTGGGCACCGTGCTGGGGAGTTCGGCGTGACCCCGCACCGGGAGCTGTACACCCTGGTCGGGGCGGACCTGCTGTCCAACCTGGGCACCCGGATCTCGGTCGTGGCCATCCCCTGGCTGGTGCTGGAGACCACCGGCAGCCCGACCCGGATGGGTCTGGTCGCCGCGGCCGAGACGCTGCCGTACATGCTCTCCAGCGCCCTCGCCACCCCGTGGGCGGACCGGTTCGGGGTGCGCCGCACGGCGGTGACGGTGGACGCGGCCAGCGCGGCGGCGATGGCCGTGGTGGCGCTGGCCCCCTGGCTCGGCTTCGGTGCGCTGCTGGCGCTGGTCGCGGTGGCCGGCGGCCTGCGCGGCATCGGCGACCGGGGCAAGCACGTGCTGTTCAAGCCGGCCGCCGAGCGGGCCGCGGTGCCGCTGATCCGGCTCACCTCGGCGTACGACGGGCTGACCCGGGGCATGACGCTCTTCGGCGCGGTGCTCGGCGGGCTGCTCATCGACTGGGTCGGGGTGACCCGGGCGATCTGGCTCGACGCGGCCACCTTCGCGGTCTGCGCGCTGCTGATCGGCCTGCTGGTCCGGCCGCCCGCGCCGGCGCAGCCGGCCCCCCGGGAGAGCTACCTGCGCGCGCTGCGCGGCGGGTTCGGTCATCTGCGTACCGACCGGGTGCTGCTGACCATGCTGATTGTGGTCTCGGCGTCGAACATGTTCGCCAACGCCAGCGTCGCCGTGTGGATCCCGCTCTGGGTCGACCGGGTGCTCGGCGACCCGGCCGGCTTCGGCCTGGTGCTGGGAGTGTTCTCGGGCGGGGCGCTGCTGGGCAACCTACTCTTCACCGTGGCCGGCACCCGGCTGCCCCGCCGGCTCACCTTCGCCCTCGGCGTGACGCTCAGCGGCGCGCCCCGGCTGCTCGCCCTCGCCCTCAGCGACCACCTGGCCGTGGTGCTCACCGTGACCTTCCTGTCCGGCATCGCCATCGCGGCGGTCAACCCGCTGCTCGGCGCGGCGCTCTACGAGCGGGTGCCCGAGTCGTTGCAGACCCGGGTGCTGGGCATCGCCGGCTCGGTGGCGTTCGTCGGCCTGCCGGTGGGGGCGCTGCTCGGCGGCGCGTCGGTCGCGCTGCTGGGGTTGAGCCCGGCGCTGCTGGTGATGGCGGCGCTCTGCCTGCTGCTCACGGTCGGGCCGCTGCTGCTCAGCCGGCCCGCGGACACCCCGGCGGCGCAGCCGGCGGTCTCCGCACCCGCCTGATCCGCCGCCGGTCGGCGTAGGGTCGGCCCATGGCGACCTGGGACGACGTACGCCGGATCGCGCTCGCGCTGCCCGAGACCAGCGAGCGGGGCAGCCACGACGACCTGCCCGCCTGGCGGGTACGCGACAAGCTGTTCGTCTGGGACCGGCCGCTGCGGGCGAGCGACCGGGCGGCCCTGGGCGCGGATGCTCCCGACGGCCCGGTCCTCGGCGTGCGGGTACCCGACCTCGGCGCGAAGGAGGCGCTGCTCGCCGACGACCCGGCCGTCTACTTCACCACCCCGCACTTCGACGGGCACCCGTCGGTGCTGGTCCGCCTCGACCGGATCGGCGTGCCCGAGCTGACCGAGCGGATCACCGAGGCCTGGTACGCCCGCGCCCCGAAACGCCTCGCCGCCGCCCACCGGGCGTCCACCGACGCAACCGGTGCGCCCCATGCGGCTGAGCGTCTCGCACCGGGCTGACGCCACCTCGAACAGGCGGGACCCGGCCCGCGCCGCCCCGCCTGGCCATCACCGGCGACCCGCGGCAGCCTGCGGGGGTCGCCGGAAAAGAGAGGCTGCTCCGGAGCGACATGTCGGAGAGACATGATCATGTCTCTCCGACATGTCGCTCACGTGGACGTCGGCCGCCACGGACCTCACTCAGAGTCACCCGGAGCGACGGCGGCATGGACGGCGTCCTCCGGGGTGTCGACGTGGATCGGGCCGGGGACCGGCCGGCCGTGCGGGTCGACGATCCGCCAGCCGCCCAGCACGACGACCGGGACCCCGCCGCGCCGCATCGCCAGCGCCACCTCGCTGAGCGTGCCCCAGGAACCGCCGACTGCGATCACCGCGTCCGCGCTCCACGCCAGGATCGCGTTGCGCGCCTGCCCCATGTTGGTGACCAGGTGCGCGGAGACCTCGGCGGGGCCGGGCTCGGTGCCGTCGTCGGGGCGTACCGCGATGACCAGGCCGGCGCGGGCGCGGGCCCCGGGGGGGGCGGGGGGGGCGCCCCCGCCCCCCCCCCCCCCCCCCCCCCGGTGGCCCCCCCCGCGGCCCCCCCCCCCACAGGGCAGGGGCGCCC
>NZ_JBSGJR010000289.1:0-8340 GCF_053605645.1 Micromonospora sp. NPDC003776 | reverse complement strand
CCCCGGGCCCGGCCGGACGTGCCGGCCGAGCCGTCGGCCGCGTCCGACCCGGCAGGGGTACGCGCCCCGCGTCCCGGCCCCAACCGGGCGGGCGGGAGCTGGACCTCGTCATCCGACACGGCGTACCGTCCCCTCGCCCACCGCGTACCGGGCGCCCCGCAGGGCCGCCGGCACGTCGTCGTCGACCGCACAGGTCACCAGGAGCTGGGCGGCCCCACCGACCAGCTCGGCCAGGCGCTCCCGCCGGCCGGCGTCCAGCTCGGCGAAGACGTCGTCGAGCACCAGCACCGGCTCGATCCCGTCGGCGCGCAGCAGGTCGTACCCCGCCAGCCGCAGCGCGAGCGCGTACGACCAGGACTCGCCGTGGCTGGCGTACCCCTTGGCGGGGAGCGGGCCGAGGGTGAGCGCGAGGTCGTCGCGGTGCGGGCCGACCAGGGTGGTGCCGCGTTCGATCTCGGCCGACCGCTGCTCGGCCAGCGCGGCGGTCAACGCCTCCGCCAGCACCGTCCGGTCGGTGGTCGGCTCGGGCAGTTCCACCGACGGCCGGTACGCGATCCCCGCCGCGCCCCGGCCCGCCGCCACCGCGTCGTACGCCTTCGCCACGTGCGGGGTGAGCGCGGCGACCAGCTCCAGCCGGCCGGCGAGCAACTCCGCCCCGTGGTGCGCCAGGTGGGTGTCCCAGACGGCGAGTGTGGACAGGTCCCCGCCCCGCGAGCCGCCCGTCTTGCGGGCCAGGTACGCCGTGCGCAGCAGGGCGTTGCGCTGCTTGACCACCCGCTCGTAGTCGGCCCGCACGCCCGCGTACCGGGGCTGGCGGGTGACTAGCAGGTCGTCGAGGTAGCGGCGGCGCTCGGCCGGGTCGCCCCGGACCAGTTCCAGGTCCTCCGGGGCGAAGAGCACCAGCCGCAGGGCGCCGAGCACGTCCCGGGCACGGCGGGCCGGCGAGCGTCCCAACCGGGCCCGGTTGGCCTTGCCGGGGACGATCTCCAGCTCCACCAGGAGCTCCCGGCCCTCGTGCACCACCGCGCAGCGGATCACCGCGGAGGAGGCACCCATCCGGACCAGCGGGGCGTCCGTGGCGACCCGGTGCGAGTCCAGGGTCGCCACGTAGCCCAGCGCCTCGACCAGGTTGGTCTTGCCGACGCCGTTGGCGCCGATCAGCACGTTCGGGCCGGGCTCCAGGTCGACGCCGACCCGCTCGTACGAGCGGAAGTCGACCAGTTCGAGCCGGCGGACGTACACAGGCTGTGGATACCGGTCAGCGCTTGTGGACGGCGTGCCCGCCGAACTGCTGGCGCAGCGCGGCGACGGCCTTCATCGCCGGCGAGTCGTCCTGGCGGGACGCGAACCGGGCGAAGAGCGAGGCGGTGATGACGTTCAGCGGCACGGCGAGCCGGACCGCCTCGTCGACCGTCCACCGGCCCTCGCCGGTGTCCTCGGTGTAGCCGCTCAGCTCGGACAGGTCCGGATCCTCGTCCAGCGCCCGGTCGAGCAGGTCGAGCAGCCAGGACCGGACCACGGTGCCCTCACGCCAGGACTTGAAGACGCCCGGCACGTTGGTCACCAGCTCCGACTTGGCCAGCAGCTCGTAGCCCTCGGCGTAGGCGTGCATCAGGCCGTACTCGATGCCGTTGTGCACCATCTTGGCGTAGTGGCCGGCGCCGACCGGGCCGGCGTGCACGAAGCCGAACTCGCCCTCGGGCTTGAGCGCGTCGAAGATCGGCATGAGCCGCTCGACGTGCTCCTTGGCGCCGCCGACCATCAGCGCGTAGCCGTTCTGCCGGCCCCAGACGCCGCCGGAGACGCCCACGTCGATGTAGCCGATGCCCTGCTCGTTCAGCCGCTCCGCGCGCGGGGCGTCATCGCTGAACCGGGAGTTGCCGCCGTCGATGATGATGTCGCCCTCGCCGAGCACACCGGCGAGCTCGTCGATGGTGGCGTCCGTGACGCCGGCGGGGACCATGACCCAGACCGCGCGGGGTGACTCCAGCTTCTCGGCCAGCTCCGCGAGGCTCGCGGCGTCGCTGAGCTCCGGATTGCGGTCGTAGCCGACCACCTCGTGCCCGGCGGCGCGCAACCGCTCGCGCATGTTGCCGCCCATCCGGCCGAGTCCTACCAGGCCGAGCTGCATCTGCTGCTACCTCCGTACGTCTGGGTCTTGCTGGCTGCGATCAGCGGGACACGCGGATCGGCATGATGAGGTACCGGTACCCCGGGATGACCTCGCCATCCTCACCGGCGGGGGAAATGACCGCGGGCTTGAAGGCGTCGACGAACGAGAGCAGAGCGTACTGGGCGCCCAGGTTGGCCAGGCCATCGATCAGGTACTGCGGATTGAAGCCGATGGTCAGCGGGTCGCCGCTGAAGGTGGCCTCCATGGCCTCGCTGGCCCGCGCCTCCTCGGTGCCGCCGGCCTCGACCACCAGCCCGTCCGCGCTGAAGCTCAGCAGCACCGGGGTGGTCCGCTCGGCGACCAGCGCCACCCGCTTGACCACCTCGATCAGCGTGGCCACCGGCACCCGCGCCTCGGCGTTGTGGGTGGCCGGGAAGAGCGAGCGGACCGGCGGGTAGTTGGCCCCGTCCAGCAGCCGGCTGGTGGTCCGCCGGGTGCCGCCGGAGAAGCCGATCATCCCCTCGCCGGCCGCGCCCTGGGAGAGCGCCATGGTGACCTGGCCGCCGAGCGGGCCGAGGGCCTTGGCGGTGTCGTGCAGCGTCCGGGCGGGCACCAGCGCGTTGAGGCTGATCTCCGGGTCGTCCGGGTTCCACTCCATCTCGCGCAGGGCGAGGCGGTAGCGGTCGGTGGCGAGCATCGCCATGGTGCTGCCGGAGAGCTCGATCCGTACGCCGGTCATCATCGGCAGCGTCTCGTCCCGGCCGGCGGCCACGGCCACCTGGGCCACCGCGGCGGCGAACGCGGCCGCGTCGACCGTGCCGGCGCTCTCCGGCATCTCCGGCAGGGCCGGGTAGTCCTCGACCGGCATGGTGGGCAGCGTGAAGCGGGCGCTGCCACAGACCAGCTCCAGGTGGGAGCCGACGGCGGCGATGTCCACCGGCTTGGCCGGGAGCGCCTTGGTGATCTCGGCGAGCAGGCGGCCGGAGACCAGGGCCGCGCCGTCGGCGTCGCCCTGCACCTCGACCGTGACCTGGCTGGAGACCTCGTAGTCGAAGCCGGAGACCTGCAGGTTGCCGTCGGTCACCCGGAGCATCACACCGGCCAGCACCGGTACGGAGGGCCGGTTGGGCAGGCTCTTGGCGGTCCAGGCGACCGCCTCGGCGAGCGCGTCGCGCTCCACTCGGAACTTCATCAATGCCTCCGCGTCGACGTCAGCGACAACTCTCTCATGCCGACCGCTGCCACCCGCCCCGCCCGACCGTGCGGGTACCCATCGCACCTTAGGGCGCGTGGGCATCGGCTGTGCGCCCGACCCCGTGGATCGAGGTGCCGGGGCGACCGCCGACGGCGGCGGTCCGGCCCGATCCACAGGAAGTCCAACGGTGATGATTGGTTTTTGTTGTTTAGAAGAGATAACTCATCGTCTTCATCGCACCTGTGCAAACTGTGGAGAACCGGCGTCCGCGCAGGTCAGACAGGTTATCCACCGGTGGTTTGACTGTGGAGAACCAGGGGTAGAACTCGTGTTCCGGTCCACAGCCGGGCGCCGCCCCCAGGTTTTCCACGGTTGTCCACCGGTTGTCCACCGCTAATCCACGGGGTTTCTCCCCAGGCTTGTGGACGGGTCGGCCGGCGTTGATCCGCGTCGTCCCCAGAACCTTCAACAGGCAACCCACAGGCCGACCGTCGTCGGTGGACAACGTGACGGTTGTCCCCAGGCGTCCACAGCGTCGTCCCCAGGAGTTGTCCACAGTCTGTGGGTAACCGGCTGCGGACGCAGGGTGGTTTTCCACCGCCTGTGACACAGGGGATGTGGACAACGGGGTCGTGCTGTGGATGAACACGACTCCGATCCTGGGCCCTCGATCGGGTCGAGGGCCAAGCCCCGAGCGTCCGCCGGCACGAAAAAGCCCGGCCGGTGCTCCGGCCGGGCGCTGCTTTCGAGGGGTACGTCAGGTGTTCTGCTTGATCCGGTTGGTCAGCTCGGCGATCTGGTTGTAGAGCGAGCGGCGCTCGGCCATCTGCTGGCGGATCTTCCGGTCGGCGTGCATGACGGTGGTGTGGTCCCGGCCGCCGAACGCCTGCCCGATCCGGGGCAGGGACAGGTCGGTCAGCTCCCGGCACAGGTACATGGCGACCTGGCGGGCGTTGACCAGCACCCGCGAGCGGGAGTGGCCGCGCAGGTCCTCCAGGCTTACCCCGAAGTAGTCGGCGGTGGAGACCATGATCTGGTCGGCGGTGATCTCCGGTCCGGTGCCGTCGGGGATGAAGTCCCGCAGCACCTCCTCGGCGAGCGACAGCTCCACCGACGACCGGGTCAGGCTGGCGAACGCGGTGACCCGGATCAGCGCGCCCTCCAGTTCTCGGATCGAGTTCGACACCCGGGAGGCGATGAACTCCAGCACGTCCGGCGGGGCGAACAGCCGCTCCTGGGCCGCCTTCTTCTGCAGGATCGCGATCCGGGTCTCCAGGTCCGGCGGCTGGATGTCGGCGAGCAGGCCCCACTCGAACCGGGTCCGCAGCCGGTCCTCCAGCGTCGCCAGCTGCTTGGGCGACCGGTCGGAGGTGATCACGATCTGCTTGTTGGCGTTGTGCAGCGTGTTGAAGGTGTGGAAGAACTCCTCCTGGGTCCGCTCCCGGTTCTCCAGGAACTGGATGTCGTCGATCAGGAGGATGTCGACGTCCCGGTAGCGGCGCTGGAACGCACTCGTCTTGTCGTCCCGGAGCGAGTTGATGAAGTCGTTGGTGAACTCCTCGGTCGAGACGTACCGGACCGAGCGGGCGTTCCCCAGCGTGGTGGCGTAGTGCCCGATGGCGTGCAGCAGGTGGGTCTTGCCCAGCCCCGAACTGCCGTAGATGAACAGCGGGTTGTACGCCTTCGCCGGCGACTCCGCCACCGCGACGCTCGCCGCGTGGGCGAAGCGGTTGGAGGACCCGATGACGAACGTCTCGAACATGTACTTCGGGTTGAGCCGGTTGCCGCCGCTCTCCGCCCCGCCGGGCAGGCGCCGGTCGGGCGATCCGCCGGGGCGGTGATCCGCGCCACCGCGTCCCGGGCCGGAGTCGGTGCGACCGTCGCGGGGCAGGCCGCGCAGCGGCGGGGCGTCCGCCGGGCCGGCGGTGTCGCGGTAGCGGGGCGGCTCGTAGCCGCGGCCGTCGGGAGCCGGGCCGTCGACCGGCGCCGGCTCGTCGAAGACGCGCCGCTCGGGGGCGGCCCGCAGCGGCTCGGCGAAGGCGGCGCTGAACAGGTCGTCCTGGCCGTCCCGACTGGTGGGGATGAGCTGTGGGCGCACGCCGTCGGCGGTGCGCTGCCGGGGGGTCGGTTCCTCCACCGGCGGCTCCGGCCGCGGTTCGGCGTACCCGCGAGCCTCCGGCGGGGCCGGAAAGTCCAACCCGGGGAAGCCGGGTGCGGCTGCCGCCGGGCCGGGCTGGTCGAAGCCGGCCAGCAGGTCCTGGGGCCCGTCGGGCGTGGCGGCCGGCTCGGGGGCGGCCCGGTAGACGGTGCCCGCCGGGCGGCCCGCGTCCTCGGCGACCCGTACGGTCACGGCGACCTGGATCGGCCGGCCGAACCGGCGGCTCAGGGCCTCGGTGATCGCCGGGCGGAGCCGGGACTCGATCACGTCGCGGGTGAAGGCGTCCGGTACGGAGAGCAGAGCGGTGTCCTCGACGATCGCCCGGAGCCGGGTGAGCCGGAGGTACGCCCGCTGCTGCGCGGAGATGATCTCGTCGGCGAGCTCCTCCGTCGTCGCCGTCCACACCGCGGCAAGGTCGGTCGCTCCGGTCACCGTCGTGCCACCCCCTCGCCTCTACTCACGCCCGCCCGGACGGCTGACCGGTCGTCATCCACAAGTTATCCACAGCCTGTGTGTACCGACCGATTGTGGCCGCCCACCGGACGCGGGTCGGACCTGCCCCCCTGGTTCCCGGAGGCGTTGAAGCGGGTTCAACGTGCCGAACGATTCACTACCTTGTCCGGTCTTGCCGGTCAGCGACAACTCGGACCCCCGACGCTGACCGCAATCGGGCACGCTAACAGCGCGGACCCCGCGCCATCAACCGTCGACACCGGGGAAGCCTTCTCAACATCAGTGAAAAGCGCCCCTTCGGTCGGGCTCCGGGGCCGATCGGCGTCCCGGGTGTGATGTTTGACGGTCATTGCCCCCCCTGCGTAGGCTGGAGCGGCTGCTCTCTCGCCCTCTGCTAGGGTGATGGGTGCTTGCTGTCCGCGGTCGCTTCCCCGCATCGCCGAGGACCCGCGTCGTCGGGCAGCACCGATCGGAGGCCACCGCCGAGGTGGCCTGGACCACCACACGACCCCGGGCGATCCCCCGCGCGGGGCGTACGACAACGGAGAGCCTGACGTGAGCAAGCGCACCTACCAGCCGAACAACCGCCGGCGCGCGAAGACCCACGGCTTCCGGCTGCGCATGCGCACCCGTGCCGGCCGCGCCATCATCTCGACCCGTCGCGCCAAGGGCCGCGCCCGCCTGTCGGCCTGAGGCCGACCGGTCCGGTCCGGGGACGTGGGCAGTCGTGCTGGCCGCCGCGCAACGACTGCGGCGCAGTAGCGACTTCGCCGCAGCGGTTCGGGGTGGCCGACGCGTCGGACGCGGCGCCGTCGTGGTCCACCTGACCCTTCCGGAGCAGACCGGACTTTCCGCGACAACCTCGCCGGAGCCGGCGCGGCACCGCGGTGTGGAACCCTCCGCGCCGAGCCGCGCCGGCTTCGTCGTGTCCAAGGCGGTGGGCAACGCCGTGGTCCGCAACAAGGTCCGCCGCCGCCTGCGCCACCTGGTCCGCGAGCGGCTGGCCGACCTGCCCGCCGGCAGCACCCTCGTGGTACGCGCCCTGCCGCCGGCCGCCGAGGCGTCGTACGCCCGGCTCGGGGCCGACCTGGACGCGGCCCTCACCGCCGCGCGCTCCCCCCGGGGTCGGCGGTCCCGGTGAACGGCGGGACCGCCGCGCCGCGGCCGACTACTACCGGTGCCCGCATGCTGCTGGCGCCCATCATCGCGTACCGTCGGTGGATAAGTCCGGCACTGCCGGCCCGCTGCCGGTTCTACCCGTCGTGCAGTGCCTATGCCGTCGAGGCGGTGTCCCGGCACGGTGCGCTCCGGGGAGGCTGGCTGACGGTCCGGCGGCTGTCGCGATGCCACCCCTTTCACCCAGGTGGACACGACCCGGTGCCGGAGCCGGGCGATCGCCGCCGTGCCGACGTGACTGGAGCCTGAGAAATTGAGTCTCGACTGGATCTACTACGCGATCTCGTGGATCCTGCTGACCTGGCACTCGGCCTGGGACGCCCTGGTGTCGTCGGGAGCGGTGATCGGGACGAACTGGTCCTGGATCCTCGCCATCGTCTTCCTGGTCGTCACGGTCCGGGTCATCCTCTTCCCGGTCTTCGTCAAGCAGATCAAGTCGCAGCGGGCGATGCAGGCGCTCCAGCCCAAGGTCAAGGAGCTCCAGGAGAAGCACAAGGGTGACCGGGAGACGCTCCAGAAGGAGATGATGGAGCTCTACCGGAAGGAAAAGGCCAACCCGCTGATGGGCTGCCTTCCGATGTTCCTCCAGATCCCGGTCTTCCTGGGCCTGTTCCACACGCTCAAGCGGCTCAACCCGGGCAACACCCAGAAGACCCTGTACGGCTGGACGGTCGAGCAGTTCCACAGCGCCTCGAACGCCAAGCTCTTCACCGCCCCGATCTCCGGCCGGTTCGGCTCGACCGCCGACGAACTGGCCCGACTGGGCGCGAACGCCGGCACGGTGAAGCTCGTCGCGGGTGTCCTGGTGCTCATCATGATCGCCACCACGTACCTGACCAGCCGTCAGATGATCCTGAAGACCGGCTGGGCGGAGGACCCGCAGCAGCGCATGGTCCAGCGGCTGATGCTCTACGGCATCCCGGTCTCGCTGCTGGTCTCCGGCTCGATCTTCCCGATCGGCGTGATCATCTACTGGGTCACGAACAACCTGTTCACCCTCGGCCAGCAGCAGTGGGTGCTGCGTAAGTTCCCGCCCCTGGTGCCCCAGAAGACCGGTACCGCGGCGCGGAACGGCAAGCCGGTCGCCAAGAGCGGCGGGCTGCTCGGCCGCAAGACCACCCCGCCGGCGGCGAAGGCCCCGGCGACCACCCCGAAGGTGACCGCCCCGAAGCCCGGCGCCAAGCCGGTCAACCCGAAGAAGAGCCGCCCCGCCAAGCGGCAGTGCTGAGCCTCCGGTGCGCCACC